>NZ_JASHAT010000003.1:0-192152 GCF_047464965.1 Streptococcus mitis | reverse complement strand
CTTGATTGGAAGGATTACCAGTGTCTTCTTGACGATTTATGGGCTCATATTTTTTGGCTGTTTATCAGCTGTTATTATTAATTATTATACCGATTTAAATAAGGAAAGAGGAGAGGACAAATGACTGCCAATTATTCAACACGGGAATACCGTGAGAAATTATACGATGACCTTCATGTTCGATTGAGAGATACAGCGATTTTGATGTGTGCAATTTTTATTGCCTCTATCGGTCTAAATATGAATTCAACAGCTGTTATTATTGGAGCCATGTTAATTTCACCTCTCATGACACCGATTGTTGGACTGGGATTCGGTTTAGCTATTTTTGATACGCGTTTAATCAAGCAATCTCTAGAGGTTTTATTGACTCAAGTGTTGGTCAGTTTGCTTGTCTCGACTCTGTATTTCTGGATTTCTCCCTTGTCTTATGCAAGTAGCGAGTTGATCGCACGAACCTCTCCAACCATTTGGGATGTTCTCATTGCTATTGCTGGTGGGATTGCTGGTGTGATCGGTTCAAGGAAAAAAGAAGCAAACAATATCGTGCCAGGAGTAGCCATTGCTACAGCTTTGATGCCGCCTATCTGTACTGCTGGCTATGGTTTAGCTAATGGGAATGTACGATTTTTATTGGGGGCTCTCTATCTTTTCTTGATCAACTGTGTCTTTATCATGCTAGCCAACATTGTTGGAACAAGAATTTTGATGAGAAAATCTCCTTTAACTTCATTTAAAGAGCTGAGCATTAAAATGAGAATTGGCTTGATTTCTTTGATTGTATTGTTGATTCTTCCAGCTAGCTATTCGGCAGTTACTCTGACAATAGAACAAGCGCGCAAAGAAGGGATCAAACAGTTTGTAGGAAAAGAGTTCGCCAATTATACGGTTATTAATCAAGTCTACAAGTCAAGTAACAATGAATTGGTCTTGACGGTTGTTGGAGATCCGATTTCAGAAGAAGAATTAGAAACACTCCACCAAAAACAAGCCTCTTACGGTATTCAATCTGTTCAATTGAAAGTGAATCAAGTTCAGAACTCGCCAACATTAGATAGTGAAGCGACCAAGGAATTTTATGAAAACATTGACAAGTATATTGATCAAAAACTCTCTGAAAAAGATTCACAAAACGATCTCGTAAAAGAAAATGAAGCAGACAAGGATTGAGGACAATGAACTGAATCGGTTTTTACGCCGTGTTTTTCTTGTATCTTCCTCTTTCTTACTTATAGCAGGTTGTTTTTGCTTGAATAAGAAATAAATTAGAAGTTCTATCATCTAAGAAAAATGATGAAAAAAATCATTTAACTAATGGTGTGAACGTTTAGTGTTTATCAGCTCCATTCTCTGTAATTTTGGGGGTAAAATCCACACCATTTAGATAAAATTAGTTGAATTTGATTGGAAAAACGCTTTTATAAAAGCGGAGAAAAGTCTTGATATTACGCTGTTTTTAGTCCAACTGAAATTCATACTTTCCAAACCAGGCTTGAAAAAGGCCCGTAAAGCATCACAATTTAGTAAACGTTAATTCGTTACTGGACAGCAGAATACAAACGAAAACACTTTGCATCTTGCAAGGTGTTTTTTTCTATGAGAACTGGCGGTGCGCAATTAGGATAGCTCTAGCGACTTTAGTCGCATAGAGATATGCTATGCACAGTTGCCTCAAGAAAACAATGCTTCTTGGTCCACCCTGTTAGACAAGCTTCAAAACCAAGGAATCCAACAGATTTCTCTTGTAGTTACAGATGGCTTTAAGGGGCTTGAGCAGATTATCAGTCAGGCTCACCCATTAGCTAAACAACAATGTTGCTTAATTCATATTAGTCGAAATCTAGCTAGTAAAGTGAAACGAGCAGATAGAGCGGTTATTCTGGGGCAATTTATAATGATTTATCGTGCTGAAAATTTAGAAATGGCAGGACAAGCTTTAGAGGACTTTCTCGCCGAATGGAAACCAAAGTATAGGAAAGTCATGGAAAGTCTGGAGAAGACGGATAATCTTTTAACTTTTTATCAGTTTCCCTACCAGATTTGGCACAGCATGTATTCGACAAACCTCATTGAGTCTCTTAACAAAGAAATCAAACATCAAACGAAAAAGAAGGTTCTTTTTCCTAATGAGGAGGCTCTGGAACGTTACTTAGTTACGTTGTTTGAAGATTATAATTTCAAGCAAAGTCAACGAATCCATAAAGGGTTTGGTCAATGTTCTGATACACTTGAAAGCTTATTTAATTAACACTCCGTAACTCTACTTAAGTGTTTACACATAATTATTGACAGTATCAAAAAATAAAGTATATTGTTTTCATCATAATATAATTAAATATCAGTATAGAGAATTTTATCCATATATCAGATATCAGCAATTGCTTTTGCTGTCATTTTTCGCTACAATAGTTACAAGGAGGAAATAAACATGTTAAAAGAAGTATTAAACGTCGCAAAAGTTGCGAAAAAATCATCTCTCTTCTTAGGAGGGGTAGCATTTGGGACGCTTGGCTTGAAAGTCTTAGCAAGTAAAGAAGCTAAGAAAGGCTATTCTAAGGCCTTGGCTAAAGCTTACAAATTGAAAGATGGACTGGATGCATCTGTTTCTGTTGTAAAACAACACGGTGATGATGTTTTACAAGACGCTAAATATTTATACGAACAGGAAAAGAAAGAAGAACAATTAGATAGCCTGACAGGTGAATAATATGTCTTTTAAAGTGCTACACAGAGGATATCAACATATCCGATTATCGTCCTCGTTTTCACTGACCTTGGATATTCAAGATTATCTTCGTTCCTTGGCTAAAGATGAAAAAGGGATCGACTCTATTCAGTTTTATATGGATCAGCAGCACTTTACTCTACGTATGAAAGAAGGCTTCTCTGTATTAGAAAATGCAGAGGCCTTTTTAAAAAAAATTGACAAGGGGAAAGTTTCGGACTTGATGACTCTTCCCATTCGTAGAGAAGAGAGTGCTTATTCAATTGTATCGGGTGCAGCGATTAAGCGTTTGCTGTTTCGAAGTTTTGTACCCTACCCTATTCGTTATATTTGGACTTGTTATCAGGCTTTGGGTTATGTCAAAGAAGCCTATCAAACTTTAGCGCGCAAGGAACTAACCATGGAGGTCTTGGACTGTTCGGCCATTTTGTTGTCCTTGTTTATGAACCAATCCAAGACAGCTAGCAACATCATGTTTATGCTTGATTTGGGTAATCATCTGGATCAGTGGTCTTTAAAAAAAACAGCAACAGATTTGGAACAAAGCCTTCTTGCTAAAGAAAGTGATGTTTTCTTAGTGCGGGGAGACATGGTCATCAGCATCAAGAGTTCTGATGTTCAAGTAGGTGATGTATTAGTTGTCTCCCAAGGTAATGAAATCTTGTTTGACGGCCAAGTGGTTTCAGGATTAGGCATGGTCAATGAGAGTTCCTTGACTGGAGAGAGCTTCCCTGTTGAAAAGAAAGAGGGAGATTCTGTATGTGCGAATACTGTTTTGGAAACAGGAGAGTTAAGAATTCGTGTGACTGATAATCAGATAAACAGTCGTATTTTGCAACTCATCAATCTGATGAAAAAATCTGAAGAGAGTAAGAAGACAAAACAACGTCATTTTATTAGGATGGCAGACAAGGTTGTAAAATATAACTTCTTAGGTGCTGGTTTGACTTATCTGTTAACAGGTTCGTTTTCAAAAGCCATTTCCTTTTTATTGGTGGATTTTTCATGTGCTCTAAAAATATCCACACCTGTAGCCTACCTTACGGCCATAAAGGAAGGTCTAAATCGAGAAATGGTTATTAAAGATGGTGATGTATTAGAAAAATATCTGGAAGTGGATACTTTCTTGTTTGATAAAACGGGTACCATCACGACGAGTTATCCTTTGGTTGAAAAGGTTCTTCCTTTCGGAGATTATACTGAGAAAGATATTTTAAGAATAAGTGCATGTTTGGAGGAACATATCTATCATCCTATTGCCAATGCAATTGTTAAACAAGCTGAAATTGAAGGCATTGAACACGAAGAAATGCATGGCAAGCTTCAGTATGTTGCAAGCAAAGGGATTAAATCGCAAATTGATGGTCAATCGGTTGTCATTGGAAATTATGTACTAATGCAAGACGAACAGGTAAGAATTAGTTCTGAGCAGCTGGCCTTGATTGAGCAATATAAGACTCATTACAATTTATTGTTTTTGGCTTATAAGAAAGAATTAATTGGGATGTTTTGTATCCACACTCCCTTGAGAAGCGAGGCGAAAGTTGCATTGAAAAAGCTAAAGCGCCAAGGGAAAAAACTGATTCTGGCAACTGGTGATACGTTGGCTAGAACAGAAGAGTTGGTTAAAGATCTGCCATTTGACAACGTTTATACTGATTTAAAACCAGATGGTAAGTTTCAGTTGGTTCAGGAATTACAGAAAGCTGGCCGAACTATTTTGATGGTTGGAGACGGGTTAAACGACTCTGCTGCCTTGACGCTTGCAGATATTGGGGTTGTGATGAATGAAAGTGCTGATATTTCTAAGCAGATGAGTGATATTTTATTATTAGATAATCGTTTAGATTTCTTCGAGGAATTGAATTCTTTATCTGAATCGTTGCAGAAATTAATTCAAAGAAATATTCAAGAAACAGTTGTAATAAATGGAAGTTTAATTGGATTTGGGTTGTTAAATTGGTTAAGCCCATCTAATCTTTCGATATTGCACAATCTGACTACTTTAAGAATCGTCCTTCGTAGTCTTTCTATTAAAAGTAGGTAAGAGACCGAGAAGCTGAGGTTATAAAAACTAAAAGGAGTTGTCTCATTTGAGAATAACGGCTCTTTGTCAACTGTAGTGGGTTGGTGGAAAATTATACCCTGGAGAGGACCAAATTGGTTCTCTCCTTTTAAATATTGAAAAAACCATTGGCAGTGGACATACTTTAAGACTATATATTTCTGAAACTAGTTTCACAATACAAATATTGACATGCAATTATTAATTGGTGGATTTTAAGTTGACATCTACAAAGGTTAATGTTAGAATACATTCAAAAATATATTTGAATGAGGTGTTTTATGATTCAAAATATTGTTACTTCAATAATCCTGTATTCTGGGACAGCCGTAGACTTACTTATTATCCTAATGTTATTTTTTGCCAAAAGAAAAAGCAGAAAGGACATCATTAACATCTATTTAGGACAATTTCTAGGCTCTGTTAGTCTAATATTCCTAAGTTTGCTTTTTGCATTTGTCTTAAATTATATTCCTAGTAAAGAGATTTTAGGTTTACTCGGTTTGATTCCAATTTTCCTAGGTCTCAAAGTTTTGCTTTTAGGAGATTCTGATGGAGAAGCTATTGCCAAAGAAGGTTTGCGCAAAGATAATAAAAACCTGATATTTCTAGTCGCTATGATTACTTTTGCAAGTTGTGGTGCTGACAATATTGGTGTCTTTGTTCCATATTTTACTACCTTAAATTTAGCAAATTTGATAGTAGCTTTACTTACCTTTCTAGTCATGATTTATCTCTTGGTTTTTTCTGCCCAAAAATTGGCACAAGTCTCTTCTGTTGGAGAAATTTTGGAAAAATATAGCAGATGGTTTATTGCCGTTGTTTATTTAGGATTGGGGATATATATCCTGATTGAAAATAACAGTTTTGACATACTATGGACTATATTAGGCTAGGAGAAAATATTATGAAAAAAGATAGTATCTGCCAAGTGAATGTTATAAATCAGCAAAGTATTACAACCGCAACGAACTACCTTGAAAAGGAAAAAGTCCAAAAATCACTTCGCATTTTAACAAAATTTACCGATAATAAACAGATAAATATCATCTTCTATCTTCTTGCTGTTGAAGAACTCTGTGTCTGTGATATAGCCTGTTTACTAAATCTCAGTATGGCATCTACTTCCCACCATCTTCGTAAACTAGCCAATCAAAACATCTTGGGCACTAGAAGAGAGGGGAAAATTATATATTATTTTATAAAAGATGAGGAAATCAGGGATTTTTTTAATCAACTAGGATAACAACTATTTTTACTACTTTTCCATGATTCTAGGGAGCTACTCTATGAAATTTCGGGTCTTCGGAATATATAGTGGAATTACTTTCTTAATAGTTTAAAAACAACTGGTGTTTAAATCGGATTTTCTGGTGGGATGTTAGGATAATCAATAGTATTATATAAAAGTATCAATCACATACGAGTGATACTTTGGGAAAAAATAAAATAGTCCAATTTACTTGACCGTGTACTATGGTACATGGTTTATAATATTCAGGGGGTGAAATAAGATGATTTATCGCATTAGTGAGTTTGCAGATAAATGTGGAGTTAATAAAGAAACGATCAGATATTACGAGCGAAAAAATTTATTACAAGAACCTCACCGAACGGAAGCTGGTTATCGGATATATTCATATGATGACGTTAAGCGTGTTGGGCTTATTAAACGAATACAGGAACTTGGTTTCTCTTTAAGCGAGATTTATAAATTACTTGGTGTTGTAGATAAAGATGAAGTTCGTTGTCAAGATATGTTCGAATTTGTTTCTAAAAAACAAAAGGAAGTGCAAAAACAAATAGAGGATTTAAAACGAATTGAAACTATGTTAGACGACTTAAAACAACGATGTCCAGATGAAAAGCAATTACATTCGTGTCCAATAATAGAAACATTAACATGAGAGATTAATTAACGAAAGGAGCTTTTTTATGAATAAATTTAAGGTAAACATTTCAGGAATGACTTGTACGGGTTGTGAAAAACACGTAGAATCAGCACTTGAAAAGATAGGTGCTAAAAATATTGAGTCTAGTTATCGTCGTGGTGAAGCAGTATTTGAACTGTCCGATGATATTGAGGTTGAAAGTGCAATAAAGGCGATTGCTGACGCAAATTATCACCCGGGCGAAGCAGAAGAAATACAAGTGCAATCGGAAAAAAGGACAGATGTAAGTTTAAATGATGAAGGTAACTATGATTATGATTACATCATCATCGGTTCTGGTGGAGCTGCCTTTTCATCTGCCATTGAAGCCGTTACTTTGAACGCAAAAGTGGCTATGATTGAGCGTGGAACGGTGGGTGGAACTTGCGTTAATGTCGGATGCGTTCCTTCTAAGACCTTATTAAGAGCAGGGGAAATCAATCATCTAGCAAAAAATAATCCATTTGTGGGATTACACACTTCGGCTTCAAATGTTGATTTAGCGCCATTAGTAAAACAAAAGAATGATTTAGTAACCGAGATGCGAAATGAAAAATATGTGAATTTAATTGATGATTATGGTTTTGAATTAATAAAAGGTGAAGCAAAATTCGTAAATGAAAATACAGTTGAAGTAAATGGCAATCAAATCACAGCCAAAAGATTTTTAATAGCTACAGGTGCTTCTTCAACTGCACCTAATATTCCCGGATTAGATGAAGTAGATTATTTAACAAGCACTAGCTTATTGGAATTAAAGAAGGTTCCAAATCGTCTTACCGTAATTGGTTCAGGATATATCGGCATGGAATTAGGACAACTATTTCATAACCTCGGGTCAGAAGTCACTTTGATTCAAAGAAGCGAGCGTCTATTAAAAGAATACGATCCTGAAATTTCAGAAGCCATTACTAAGGCCTTAACAGAACAGGGAATTAATTTAGTAACAGGTGCAACCTATGAACGAGTTGAGCAAGATGGAGACATTAAAAAAGTTCATGTTGAGATAAATGGTAAAAAGCGAATTATTGAAGCAGAACAATTGCTAATTGCCACTGGAAGAAAACCAAATACAGAATCATTAAACTTACATGCAGCAGGCGTTGAAGTTGGTTCCCGTGGTGAAATTGTCATTGATGATTATCTTAAAACGACCAATTCCCGAATTTATTCAGCTGGAGATGTCACTCTCGGTCCCCAATTTGTTTATGTAGCTGCTTATGAAGGTGGACTTGCTGCTCGTAATGCAATCGGAGGACTAAATCAAAAGGTCAATTTAGAAGTGGTTCCAGGCGTTACGTTTACTTCTCCATCGATTGCAACGGTTGGTTTAACGGAGCAACAGGCAAAAGAAAAAGGATATGAAGTGAAAACATCGGTATTGCCGTTGGATGCTGTTCCAAGAGCGCTCGTTAATCGGGAAACAACAGGTGTTTTCAAATTAGTGGCAGACGCGAAAACATTGAAAGTGTTAGGGGCGCATGTAGTGGCAGAAAACGCAGGAGACGTAATTTATGCAGCAACATTAGCTGTGAAATTCGGTTTAACTGTTGGAGATCTGAGAGAAACGATGGCTCCATATCTAACAATGGCAGAAGGATTGAAGCTGGCTGTCCTAACTTTTGATAAAGATGTTTCGAAATTATCTTGCTGTGCAGGCTAAGGGAACTTTTTTACAACTCCCTATTCAAGTGAACCAGCTAATGCTTTAAGGGATTTTCTAAGTGCATTTGTGGTCACAAAAATAATTTAACACTGATGATTTCGACATCAAATCTATAATTGATACCTTAACACCGCAGAGTAATAAAGGATGAATAATATGTCAGACTTATTATCCTTACCAGACATTAAAACAATAGAACCGCCACAAGAAAATGAAACCGATATGATGTTTAAAGTTGAAGCAGTCGGACCACCTGAATGTTGTCCTGAATGTGGTTTTGACAAGTTGTACAAACACAGTTCAAGAAATCAACTAATTATGGATTTGCCCATTCGTTTAAAGCGAGTGGGCTTACAATTGAACCGTAGACGATACAAGTGTCGTGAATGCGGATCTACCTTCTGGGAACGCCTAATATCTGTAGATGAAAAGCGTAGTATGACCAAAAGGCTTTTAAAGTCCATTCAAGAGCAATCCATGTCTAAGACCTTTGTAGAAGTCGCAGAAAGCGTTGGTGTTGACGAAAAAACCATTAGGAACGTTTTTAAGGACTATGTGGCACTCAAAGAACGTGAATACCAGTTTGAAACTCCTAAGTGGCTTGGGATAGACGAGATACATATTATCCGTAGACCTCGGCTTGTATTGACTAATATTGAACGCAGGACTATTTATGACATCAAGCCTAACCGTAACAAGGAAACAGTCATCCAACGTCTTTCAGAAATCAGTGACAGGACTTACATTGAGTACGTTACAATGGATATGTGGAAGCCCTACAAAGACGCAGTGAACACTATCCTTCCACACGCTAAAGTTGTCGTAGATAAGTTTCATGTAGTTAGAATGGCTAATCAAGCCTTAGATAACGTCAGAAAGTCTTTGAAAGCCCATATGAGCCAAAAAGAAAGACGTACCTTATGCGTGGAAAGGTTTATCCTTCTAAAGCGTAAACACGATCTAAATGAACGTGAATCATTCCTCTTAGATACTTGGTTAGGTAATCTTCCTGCTTTAAAAGAAGCCTATGAACTCAAAGAAGAGTTTTACTGGATATGGGATACTCCTTATCCAGATGAAGGTCATCTTCGTTATAGTCAATGGAGACACCGTTGTATGTCCAGCAACTCTAAAGACGCATATAAAGACCTCGTGAGAGCCGTAGACAACTGGCATGTTGAAATATTCAACTACTTTGATAAAAGGCTCACTAATGCTTATACGGAGTCAATTAACAGCATTATTAGGCAGGTAGAGCGAATGGGTAGAGGTTACTCGTTTGATGCCTTACGAGCCAAAATCCTTTTCAATGAGAAGCTCCATAAAAAGCGTAAGCCACGATTTAATTCAAGTGCTTTCAATAAAGCTATGTTATACGATACTTTCAATTGGTATGAAGTGAATGATCACGACATTACAGACAACTTAGGTGTCGATTTTTCCACACTTATTAAGAATTTGGAGAAGGGTGATTTATAAGCCCTTTTCCACCATAAAATCCGAATACCCGAAATTTTTTGATGAAAATTACTCACAAGAAATAATATATAGAACTGTTTAAATATCTTCAGGATAGAAAAAGAAATTGTCCAGGCACGAAGAAACTGTATATTTGTTGCTAAACTGTACATCATCTTTATGATACGGTATTTCGTATTTCTCAACTACATAAGCTCCGAAAACTAAAATGTGATAACCCTTTGATAACCTCTCGATTTTCAAAAGGATTATATATGTAAATATTGAGGATTTATCTCTTAAAATTACTTGATTTTAGTGATAATTTACCATAAATATCATAATGTAGAAAAAACCAGGTCTTAAGAAAGCTCGTAAAGCATCACAATTTAGTAAACGTTAATTCGAGAGAATTACTATACTTACAAAGAGCACCTTTCGGGGTGTTCTTTTTGTACTTTCTTACTAAATTGGTGCAATTGACACAGTTGTTGCGACTTTAGTCGCTTACAAATGTGGCTGCAACCTGACGAAGTCAGTTGCCTCAAAACGTTACTCAATACGATTATATCAACGTTTGCAGACATTCAAGAGTTTACCTCATGGGTGCTTTTTTCGTGTTTTTTTAAAAAGTTTACCTCAAAGTTCACCTTATTTTTACCTTATTGTTTTAGAGACTTTAAAGCAAATTCACCTACTGTCATAGGAACTACATTAGAGGTATTTACATAAATCTGTGTTGTTCCTGTGTCACTGTGTGTTAGAGCTTCAGAAATAGTTTCTAAGCTCATTCCTGCTTGTTTTGCAAGTGTCGCTCCTGTATGTCGCAGTTTATGAGGTGTAGCATGTGCCAGCTCTTTATGTCGCTTTCTGATGCTTTTCATTTTATTGTTTAGATAGTCAGCATGTAAAGGTTTGTTGATGTTTCCTCTAGTGTCTATATAAGTAAAGACAAATTGTTATGGATTACTGATGATGCCAAACTTTGCTAGTTCATATTTTTGTTGCTCTTTCTAAGAGGTAAGAAGCTGAAGTAAGTCATTAGAAATAGAGAAAATAGGAAATATTTCCATAATAAAACGCATATTATCAGGTTTCTTTGAACTGCACCCCAAAAGTTAGATTTTTTCTGTCTAACTTTTGGGGTGCAGTTCAGTAAAAGCTTGATAGTATACGTTTTATCCTAGAAATATTTACTGGGTTTTCTTTTCAAACTGACTTTTTAAGAAGTTGCCTTATCAACAATTTTAAAGAAATTTTTGAAGCTATGTTGGACTGAAAGATAAGTTAAATGATAATCTAAAAAATTATCATTTAACATATCTTTGGAAAAACTGTAGAATTTCAAAAATTACTATAGACCTTGAATTTTACTTATCATTTCAATGATTTAGATTGCTTACACTTTATTTTGATATGTTTTACGGTAATCTCCAGGAGAAAGTCCAGTCCTTTGTTTAAAAATTTTAGTAAAGTAAGAATAATTATCATACCCTACTTGACAGGATACTTGTGATATCGAGATATTTGTTTGAGATAGGAGAGATTTAGCAGCATTAATGCGCTTATCCGTTATATATTTAACAAGAGTTTCTCCAGTTTCTTTTTTAAAAATTCTAGCTAAATGATCTGCACTGAGATAAACCATATCTGCTAATATAGAACGATTTATATCTTCATAGTAGTGATGATCTATGTATTCGACGATGCGTTGAATACTATTTTTCTGGTTTTCAATGTTTGTTGCAAATTTCTTAGCATGTGACCAGTAATAATCAAAGTAATCCTGAAATGATTCAATTGAATGAAAGCGTCGTTGGAATAAGAAATCATGAGTGCTATTTTGGAATAATTTATGTGCTGAAATTCCATTTTGATCTAGATATATTCCTATTTGTTGAGTCCAATCTAGTAAAATTTGTTGTAGCGTGAAAGTAGGGATTTGAGAATTATAGACGAGTGAATTAATTTTTTCTCTTAATTCATATTCGCTTAAGCTATCTAAAAACGCAATTGAAAGAGTTTCTGTTTTGAAAGAAGTTGGAAAACTATGTGGAACACATGTAATAGTATTCCAATAAGAAACATATTGTTCATTATAAGTGTAGAGTTCTTTGGTATGAAATAAAACATCGGATATTTTATGGCAACTCTTATATATAATGTTTGAGTATTTACTAAAGTTATTAGAAATTTGAGAATGAATCTCATATGCCAATTTGTCACTACGTTTGGATGAGTCTACTCTAAAGAGACAAACATATTGATCAACCTGGCTTTCCATTTTGAATAGACTTATCAGCTTATAAGAAGGTTGTGAAATTCTTTGAAGTTCTCTTTTTAGTTGAGAAGTCCATGATGGAGTTTCTGCTGAATAATCTTCTTCACTAAGATTAATTGTTAAAACTGCAAGGAAAAAATACTGGTGTTTTTTAAGAATAAAATCTTGTTTGCTCGCTATGTTTTCTAGTTCATCAATGCGAGAAATTTGAGGTTTTCTAAGGTAATCATACCAGAAATTATCTTCTATTTGTAAAAGCGAATCATTTTTTCCATTTAAGTTATGATTCTCAATTTTACTAATGGCTTTTTGAATAATAAATTCTAATTTTTCAAAGTTAATGGGTTTTAGATAGTATTCGAAGCTTTGCAATTCAATTGCTTTTTGAGCATAGTTGAAGTCGGCGTAATTAGTTAAAAAAATTGTTTTTATATCATATTTTTCATTTCTAATCCAAGATAAGAGTTCGAGGCCGCTGCCTTGAGGCATTTCTATATCGCTTATCATGAGATCAATAGGATGCTCTCTAATAATATTTTGAGCTTGAGAGAGGCTATAGGCAACATAAACAATGTCAATGTGTAGTTTATCCCAATTTATTTTCTCTCGTAAAGCTTCAATGATAAAACGATCGTCATCAACTAATAAGATGTTCATTATAACCTCCGTCTATAATCTTGTATGGAATGAGTAAAAGAATTTTAGCCCCACCTTCTTCATTATTTTTAAATGTAATAGTATAGTCGTTGGTATAGAGAAGATTTAAACGTTCGATGGTGTTTGTGATCCCGATATGATGTCCATCTTCTGTTATTAGAGACTGTTTCTGATTTAGTTTTGATAAAATTTCTTCAGAGAAACCTGGACCATTATCCTCGATACAAATCTGAATATAATCTGAGTTCTCAGTTTTTACTTTTTTTATCGATAGCAAAATTGTAAATAAATCCTGAAATGAAAAACCGTGTTTGATTGTGTTTTCAATAAATGTTTGTAACAGTAACGATGGAACAAGAGTATTTTGTAGGTCATCATTGTAGTCTAGTGAAAAGTAGATGCTATTTCCATATCGAATTCGTTGTATTTCTAAATAATCTCTAATATGCTGAACTTCATCTTTAAGTTCTGAAAAATCTTGATTAGCCATAAATAAATGACGGAGATAATTTGAAGTTAGGATAGTTAACTCTTCAATTTCCTTATAGTTTTTTGTTTGAAGCATACTATGAATCATTGATAACATATTTAAGTAGAAATGCGGACGAATTTGGTTCTTAAGATAATTAAGTTCTATCTTCTTAAGTTCTAGTTGTGAATGGTATTCCCGTATTTTTAATTCTTGCATGTCAAATATTACTTTATTAAGTTTATCATTTGCCTTATCAATTTCTAGTATACCTTCAGATATAAAAAATTCAGAAGGGGGGATGGAGCCCCCAAATTGAGAGAGCCGTTCAGTGAGTCTTGTTATAGGTTTAATCATCCACTGACGAATATACAGGATAATGATGATTGATAAAATTGTGATAATGATAGGAACGGCTGATAAAAATACTTCTAAGAGTGTGATATTTCTAAAGACTTCGGCATAATCGACTAAAACATAAATATCGAAGGGTAAATGCGTTTTTTCATTTTGGGCATGAATTAGGTAATTAGCGGACGGTATATTGTTAGGCTCTTTTAGGGAGAGTTTGCCATTATTACCAATATTAAGTTTATTGAGAGGTTTTAGGATATCTTCTGAAGATATGACGGCATAAATGATTTTTCCTTCGTAATGAACAGATTTAACTAAGTATTCGCTGTTTTTAGTAGTTACATTTTTCCATTTACGGTCACTTATATCACTACGCAATGATTTTAGATTTGATTTTAACAGTAGATAATCTTCATATGGAATATAAAGATTGGAGACATTTATAAAATGATCAGTACTATCGGTTTCTAATAAGAATGTCATATGAGTTTCATTTTGATATTCAAACTCTGTAAAGCTAGTTTGAACTTTTTTAAGATTTTCTTGATACTCAAGAAACGTTTGTACATGATTTAATTTCTCTAAAGATTCATTATGCGTTATTGTTGAGTACATAAAGCGTTCTACAGAATGCAATTTCTCATTAACAGAATCAGCATAAATTTCAATTGAACTACGTAGGTGTACTATATTTTGGTTTTTAATAAAATTTCTGGTTATGTTACTCATAGCAATATTGATTAAAATATTTATCAATAGTAGTACAAGTAGGAGTTTAAAGAAAAAATGAATGGAATGTTTTTTTGATAAGTCGTGATTTAATTTCATATACTAGTCTCCTCTTAAAATTATAGCACTTTGAAAATACGATATCATGTAACAAAACAGATATGTTTTATCAAGATGTCGGAAAAGTAATAGTTTTTAAAATTAAAAAACTGAAAAATTGATAAACCTAGTCCAAAAAGTTCTATTAAGGGAATTCTATATGGTGTAAAATAATCGTAGAAAATCAGATGGGAGGAAAAACATGAAAGTAGCATCTCAACTTCATAAAATAAAATTAAAGCATAGTATTCCGTTATATATATTACTTTTTCCTTCAATATTGCTATTAATTTTATTTTCCTATATTCCCATGTTGGGACTAATTATTGCATTTAAAGACTATTCACCAGCCAATGGTATCTTTGCTAGTCAGTGGGTAGGATTTAAGTACTTTACTCAATTTTTCTCATCATTCCAATTCGGGACAACTATGTTCAATACATTAAAAATTTCACTTTATAGTATTGTAGTAGGATTCCCCTTACCTATTATACTAGCTATCATTAGTAATCAGTTAAGAGTTGGGAAATTTAGAAAAATATTTCAAGTGACAACTTACTTACCTCATTTTATCTCTACAATGGTTATGTGTGGGATGATCATCTTATTTTTATCTCCTACCAGTGGTTTGTTAGCGAATGTATTTAAGTCTGTTGGAATCACTATTCCAGATTTTTTATCAAAACCTAGTAATTTTGCAGGTGTTTATGTTTGGAGTGATGTATGGCAACATATTGGTTGGGATAGTATTATTTATCTAGCAGCGCTTTCTGCAATTGATCCTACATATTATGAGGCTGCAACTATGGATGGTGCCTCTAGATTACAAAAAATTAGGCATATAGAATTACCATTACTTTTGCCAACTGCTATGATTTTACTAATATTAAGAGCAGGTAGTTTATTAAGTGTAGGTTTTGAGAAAGTGTTACTACTACAGAATCCACTTAATTTAGCAGGAAGTGAGATAATTTCGACCTATGTTTATAAAGTTGGTATGGTGAACTTTCAGTATAGTTATTCGACAGCTATAGGGTTATTTAACACCGTAGTCAATCTAATAATTTTGTTATCTGTTAACTGGTTCTCGAAAAGATATACTAGAACGGGTCTTTTTTAAAGGAAGGAGTGCTCAAGGTGAAATGGTTTCATAAATCAAGAAAAACAAACTCTGAATTATTATTTGATATAGTTACCTATGGTTTAGCAATTTTCCTTATCCTGTTAATTGTTTATCCGTTATGGTTTGTAGTGATTGCATCTTTTAGTAATCCTTCAGATGTTGCAAATGGAAAGGTATGGTTTATTCCTAGAGAATGGAAATTAGATGGATATTTACGTCTTATTCAACAACCTTTATTCTTACGTAGCTATCTAAATACCATTTTATATACTGTTGTTGGTACCTTAGTTGCTTTAGTAGTCAATATTCCAGCTGGTTATGCTTTATCTAGAAAAGAATTAGTTGGTAGAAAATGGATGAGTATTCTATACATAATCCCTATGTTTGTATCAGGTGGCTTGATTCCTACCTACTTAACAGTAAAGAATGTTGGCCTAATTGATACATTTTGGGTAATGGTAATACCTTTTGCGGTTTCATCATACAATATTATTGTTGCTAGAACTTTCTTTAATAATAGTATTCCAGACGGGATGTGGGAGGCTGCGCAAATTGATGGATGTGGTACAATTCGTTATTTTATTAAGATAGTCGTTCCTTTATCAAAAGCTATTATAGCAGTTATTGGACTTTGGACCGCAGTTGGTATTTGGAATTCGTGGTTTAATGCTTTAATTTATTTAACGAATGAAAATTTACAACCATTGCAATTAATTTTACGACGTTTACTAATTAGTAATCAAATGTTACAATCGCAAGCAACAGGAGAAGTTGCATCAGATCTTCGTATCAAAGCCGATATGATGAAATATGCAGCAATTGTTATTTCAACCGCTCCGATAATGTTGCTATATCCCTTTGTTCAAAAATATTTTAATCAAGGCGTAATGATTGGCGCGTTGAAAGAATAGGAGAAAAACATGAAAAATAAATCATTTACATATTTGTTCTTAGGAACAGTTACACTTGCTGGCTTAACAGCCTGTGCAAATTCTAATAATGCGAATAAGGATGATAAGTCTGGAGAAGATTCTTATAAAATCACAACTGTTCGTTGGTCTGACTGGGGGGAAGATTATCATAAAGGTTTTCTAACTGATTCTGCCAAAGAATCAGGTATCGATGTTAAATGGGATACACTTGTAGCTGCAGATTGGGCAGATAAGAAATCTGTGTTGGTTGCTAGTGGAGATTTACCAGATGCATTTTTAGGTTCAAATGCTTTTACAGATTCAGAAATTGCTCAGAACCAATCTTTATTTATTCCATTGGAAGATTTAATCAAAGAAAACATGCCAAATTTAACTAAGGCTATGGAGAAAGAACCTAAGATTAAAGCTATGATTACTTCACCAGATGGTCATATCTACAGTCTACCTAAAAAATTACCGATGCGTCCTACTGTAGCTAATCAGCTATTTATTAATAAAAAGTGGCTGGATAATTTAGGATTAAAGGTTCCAGAAACTTATGATGATTTAGTAAAAGTACTACAAGAATTTAAGGATAAAGATGCGAACGGAAATGGAGACGCTTCTGATGAAATTCCATTCGGAGCAGGAAACTTTGATCCAACATTCTCATATATTCTTCCGTTCAATAATCGTTTAGGGGCAGATAATACATATGAAATGTCTGTAAAAGATGGAAAACCAGTCTACCTTCGTACAGAAGAAAGTTATAAACAAGGGATTGCAGCAATGCACGAATCTTATAAAAAAGGTTTGATTGATCCGGAAATCTTTACAGAAGATACCTCTATGAGTGTAGCAAAACGTATGGATAAGGGAGTATCTAGAGTAGGTGTTTCTAGTGGTTGGACAGCAGATGCAACGTTTGGCTTACATTCAAGTGAATATATTGCTCTACCTGCTTTAAAAGGTATGGATGGTAAACAATATGTCTTTTCTGATCCAGATCATTACAACTATGGTCGAAATGAAATTTTGATTACAAATAAGAGCAAAAATCCTGCTAAATTATTGAAATGGTTGGATAAATTATATACAGATGAAGCAAGTATTCAGAATTTCTATGGATCATTTGGAATAGCTACTGAAAAGAATGGTGATAAGTTTAAAGTGTTACCTCCTAAAGATGGTAAATCAGCTGATGAATGGGCATGGATTAATTCACTTCGAGATTTTGGTCCTAAATACGTAAGCGATGATATCAATAGTCGCGTAGAAATCGATCAAACACAAGGTGATGGATTGAAATTGAAGATGGACCAAGATTTGAAACAATTTGCGTTGCCAGCTTACCCTAATGTGATTTATTCACAAGAAGAACTTAACAAATTATCATCAATCTATGTGAGTATTGAATCTTATGTCAAACAACAAGCATCTAAATGGGTAGTTGAAGGTGGCATAGAAAAAGAATGGGACTCATACAAAGAAACTCTTAAGAATATGGGATTGGACGAATTTATGAAGATTCAACAGGAAGCATATAATCGTTACCAAAAAGAAGTAAAAGAGTAATACTTTATATGAACTCTTGGTTGTATAAACAAGGGACTAGCTAATTACAGGAAGCGAGACTGATAACATCAAATTATCTCGCTTCCTTTATTCTAATTTTTAAAGAAATTTGGAAATGTTTTTTAAATAATTTAGGTAATATTTTTGTGCAACTGACATTCTAAAGTATAGAGTTAAGACGATTGATTTTATGGAGATATCTATTATGCAAAAATTATTTTCATTAGATGGAAAAGTGGTTAGAATTTTAACTTTTTTGACAGATTTAATTATTTTAAATACTCTATTTATTGTTAGTTGTATTCCAATAGTTACAATTGGGGCATCATTAACTTCTCTTACGACAATGTGGTATCGTATTTTAAAAGGTAAAGATACCGATATTGCTTATCATTATTTTCGGATCTTTAGACGAAATTTTAAACAGTCAACTTTTATTTGGTTGTTTATCCTCCTAATAGAATTACTTTTATATGTGAACTATTGTCTTTGGGGCTATTCAAGTTTATTTTCAGAGTATAGTTTATTGTTAGTGTTGCCCTTTTTATTTGTTATAATACTTTTGATGAGTGTTATTTTTCCCTATATTGGTTTATTTAAAGATAATCTAAAAAATAGTATTGTAAATAGCGTATTAATTTGTATTTTAAATCCAATACAAGCTATCATGTTGGTTTTATTTAATATTTCTGTACTGTATATGAGTTTTAGTAGTCCAGAACGAGTTTTAACAGCTATTTACGTATTTACATTTGGGGGCTTTGCTTTTTGCGGATTGATGAATGTAACGATAACAAATAAAATGTTTGATAAGGTAAAGAAATTTACTAAAAGGAGGACAACAAATTGAAAATTTTTAAGGGAGAGTTTTATCGAATCTCTGTATTAACAGACAAGCTAGTAAGGTTAGAATACTCTCAAACTGGAAGTTTTGAGGATAGAACGACACAACTTATCTACAATAGAGATTTTGGCCAAGTTTCGTTAGATTATATCGAGACATCAAACGTACTAGATATTATGACGGACTATTTTCATCTGCACTTTAATAAAGGAGAATTTAACGCCGAAAATTTATTTATAGAATTAAAAGGAAATTTTGCCGTATATGGTAGTCGCTGGTATTTTGGTGAGTCTATTGAAACGTTAAAAGGAACAGCTCGGACTCTGGATAAGGCAGATGGAGCAATCTCGTTAGAAGATGGAATTATTAGCCGAAATGGTATAGCCTTATTGGATGATTCTCAAGGATTTATTTGGGATGAACAGTCTGGTTATATTGAGAGAGAAAATCAAATTGACCTGTATTTCTTTGCCTATGGGCATGATTATAGGGGAGCAATCAGAGACTTTTACCATTTGACTGGATCAACACCTTTGTTACCAAGATATGCTTTAGGTAATTGGTGGAGTAGGTATTGGCCTTATACGTCGGATGAATATTTGAATTTAATAGACAGATTTAAAACAGAGAAAATTCCATTATCTATCGGTGTTTTAGATATGGATTGGCATATAACTGACATTCCATCTCGTTTTGGAAGTGGCTGGACAGGATATAGCTGGAATAAAAACTTAATACCTAATCCAGAACAGTTATTGCAAGAACTTCATGATAGGAAGTTAAAACTTTCCTTAAATGTCCATCCTGCTGATGGTATACGGGCTTATGAAGAAGCTTACCCGCGAGTCGCCAAACGATTAGGGTTAAATGTAGAATTAGAAGAACCTGCCATTTTTGATTTTTTTAATCCCTCTTTTAGGGAAGCCTACTTTAAAGATGTTCATTATGAGCTAGAAAAGCAGGGAGTAGATTTTTGGTGGATTGACTGGCAACAAGGGACACAAGGTATGTTGGATCCACTATGGCTTTTAAACCATTATCACTATCAGGATAGTTGTAAAAATTCGGAAGGTGGCTTGATTTTATCAAGGTATGCAGGTCCTGGAAGTCACCGCTATCCTGTTGGTTTTTCAGGTGACACCATTATTAGTTGGAATTCGTTAAGATTTCAACCTTATTTTACAGCGACAGCATCTAATATCGGTTATAGTTGGTGGAGTCATGATATCGGTGGACACATGTTGGGGGATTATGACGAAGAGTTACAAACTAGATGGCTACAGTTTGGTGTTTTTAGTCCGATTACTCGATTACATAGTTCTAGAAGTCCCTTTAATAGTAAAGAACCTTGGTTTTTTTCAGAAACAACATCTAAGATTATGAAGAAATACCTTCGTTTGAGACATCAGATGATTCCATATCTATACACTATGAATGTAAAGACACATGAAGAAGGTGCCCCATTAATTAGTCCAATGTATTATTTCTACCCAGAGAATGATGAGAGCTATAATGTTCCAAATCAATACTTTTTTGGAACAGAACTGATGGTGGCTCCCATTGTAGAAAAGATGGATTTGGCATTCCAATCTGCAAAAGTAGATGTTTGGTTCCCTGAAGGTGAATGGTATGACTTCTTTTCAGAGAAAAAATATACAGGTGGTGTGAAGTTAAGTGTTTATAGGGATATTTCGGCTATACCTGTGTTTGCAAAAAGTGGTGCAATCATTCCCTTGGTTGGTTCTGAGATAGATATGGGTGTTGATTTACCTGAAGTTATAGATTGGTATGTATTCCCAGGCAAACAACATTCTTTTGAAATGATTGAAGATCAAAATGGTCAAAGATATAAAACAAGATTATCGATTGATTGGGAAAAGGGAATGGTAGAGTTAGCATTACAAGGAGATTCTAGTATCGTTCCAAGTAATAGAAGACATAGAATCCATTTTAAAGGAACGAATGTGTCTATAATTGAATTGCCAAATAAGAATGATACAGCTAGATTTGAATGCAAAGAAAATAAAATGCCATCTCTAAATGATGAAGTTTTTAGACTACTAAAGACGGCTTCTCTTCCATATGAATTAAAAGATAGATTGTTAAATCAATTCATCAATGCGAAAAACTCTCATGAGTTAATGAATATCTTGCATCATCAGGATAAGGAATTGAGAGGGCGTTTGTTGGAAATGATATTTACTAGCGAAAACTAATTGAGACATTTCGTACACAATTTTTATTATTTAATGTGTAGTAGTTTTACATCTCTATACTTATTGGCTTGTATTTTAGTAATTACAAGTTTGGCATAGGGATGTTTTTTGTTTACTGAAGAGGAAAGGATAAGTATGTTTCAAGGTTTGAAACATTTTTAAACTAAACAAGAGCAAATTTTTAAAGGTGATTTTTCAAAGTAACTTCCACTTGCCTGACCGAAGTGGAAGTTAGTTTGAAATGAATTTTTATGGTGGAATTAATACTCTTCGAAAATCAAATTCAAACCACGTCAGCGTCGCCTTACCGTACTCAAGTACAGCTTGCGGCTAGCTTCCTAGTTTGCTTTTTGATTTTCATTGAGTATAAGTATGAGACGATAGATTTTTTCAGAAAATTTTCTAAAATAAACAGGATTTGTTTGACATTTGTTTGAAAATTCTGTAAAATGAATTATTATATCGTTAAAGGAGAATATATATGGAAAAACAGAAAACATTTTTTGGACATCCTATGGGCTTGTCCACCCTCTTCTTTACAGAGATGTGGGAACGCTTTTCTTACTATGGGATGCGAGCTATCCTACTTTACTATATGTACTATAGTGTGCAAGATGGTGGATTGGGAATGGATAAGACCACAGCTGCATCGGTTATGGCGATTTATGGCTCGCTGGTATTTTTATCCTCGGTTATCGGTGGTTTTGTCAGTGACCGTATTTTAGGAAGCCGTAAGACTGTCTTTTACGGTGGGATTCTGATTATGCTAGGGCATATTGCTTTGGCAACACCTTTTGGACAAGTGGCTCTCTATCTTTCTATTGCCTTGATTATCTTTGGTACTGGATTTTTAAAACCCAATATCTCAGATATGGTTGGGGGAATTTATGAGAAAGAGGATGATAGACGGGATGCAGGTTTTAGTATCTTTGTCTTTGGTATTAACTTAGGTGCCTTCGTTGCCCCTTATTTAGTGGGTTATCTAGGTCAGGAAGTTAATTTCCATCTAGGTTTCTCATTAGCTGCCATTGGGATGTTCTTTGGTCTGGTGAAGTATGTTTTAGATGGGAAGAAATACCTGCCTGAATCAAGTCTTTACCCCACTGATCCACTTTCACAGAAGGACCAGCAGACCTTGATTAAACGCTTGCTGATTACACTTGTCGTAGTTATTCTCGTGGTTATAGGTTTAGTCTTTACTCACCAGTTTAATGTGGATATGATTGTTAATATCTTTACAGTGATTGCTGTAATTATTCCAATCTACTATTTCTTTAAGATTTTATCTAGTCAGAAAATAACTGCCACTGAGAGATCCCGAGTATTTGCCTACATTCCTCTATTTATCGCTGGAGTACTCTTCTGGTCTATTGAGGAACAGGGTTCTGTTGTTCTCGCTCTATTTGCGGATGATCAAACTCAACTTTACTTTAATGTATTTGGGAATCAGATTCATTTTCCATCTAGCTTTTTCCAAAGTATCAATCCCCTTTTCATTATGATTTATGTGCCGATTTTTGCGTGGTTGTGGGGGAAAATGGGTAAAAAGCAACCATCCTCTGCTAAGAAATTTGCTTACGGTTTATTTGCTGCAGGTTTATCCTTCTTGTGGATGATGTTACCAGGGATGCTCTTTGGGACAGATGTTAAGGTCAGTCCTCTCTGGTTGATTATGAGTTGGGCTATTGTGATTGTGGGGGAAATGTTGATTTCACCTATTGGTCTATCAGTCACTACTAAGCTAGCACCAAAATCCTTCCAAGCACAAATGATGTCTATCTGGTTCTTGAGTAATGCAGCTGCCCAAGCTATCAATGCTCAAATTGTAAAATTTTATACAAGCGAAACTGAAGTCGCTTACTATGGAATTGTTGGAGGAATTACGATTGTATTCAGTATTATCTTATTCTTCTACGTTCCACGTATTGAAAAACTAATGTCTGGTATCAAATAGAGAAAAACTGGAATTTCTGTAGGGATTCTAAAAGTTAGATAAATTATTCATTCAAAGGATTTAGTTCTGTATGGTACAGGGCTAAGTCCTTTTAGTTTGATTAAAACTCATGATGTTTATGATATTCCTAGTAGACAACCGTCCACTTTTTTTATATAATAAAACTAAATCATATTGGTTGAGTTTTGAAAGTATGGATTCAAGCATCGATTAGTCTTTCTAAGGGAGATAATGTCCATTAAAGTATCATAATAGGAGGTGAAGTATGTATCAGCCAGAAAAATTAAAGGCTCGGAGGAAAGAGTTAAAACTAACACAGAAGGAAATTGCAGAGCAACTTGGGATTAGTTTTCAGGCTTACTCAGCTTGGGAACGTGGAGTCAAGGAACCGTCCAAGGAGAAGGTGTTCCAGTTAGAGAATATTTTAAAGGTACCCAAAGGATATTTTACTCAGATTGAGATTGTACGTCTTTATAATAGCTTATCTAACAAAGGGAAGGAAAAGGTTGTTCTCTATGCTCGCAATCTGGCTCAAGAGGAACAATCCCAGAAAGTGGCGACCATGCCAGAGCGCCTCTACGAGTACCGTGTCTACGAACGCATGTCAGCAGGAATCGGGGCTTCGGTCTACGATGATCAGAATTTTGATACGGTTTACTTTAACGAGGAGTTAGCCCATGATTTTGCGTCCTGGGTGGCTGGGGATTCCATGGAACCTAAATATCAAAATGGTTCAGTGGCTCTGATTCGAGAGACAGGGTTTGACTATGATGGGGCAGTTTATGCAGTGGTTTGCAACAACCAGACCTATATCAAACGGGTTTATCGGGAGGAAGATGGTCTGCGTCTGGTCTCTATCAATCCCAAATATAAGGACATTTTCATCTCCTATGAGGAAGATCCTCGGATTGTAGGAATTATCGTTGGGAATTTTGTGCCGATGGAGGGTTAGCCTATGGGCTATTTTGATTATTCCAGAGAGCCCAAAAGTGACATTGTCTTTGTCGATATGAAATCCTTTTATGCCAGCGTTGAGTGTGTGAAGAGGGGCTTGCATCCGCTGAAGACCTCGCTTTGTGTTATGAGTCGAGCGGATAATTCAACTGGTCTTATCCTAGCTTCATCCCCCATGTTTAAGAAGATTTTTGGCAAGTCCAATGTTGGTCGGGCCTATGACCTGCCTTTTGATATCAAAACGCGCAAATTTTCCTATTACAATGCTCGAAAACAAGGGCTACCGACTGACTCGGATTATGTTCGTTACATCGAAGATTGGGCTCAAGTGACCTTGATTGTGCCTCCTCGGATGGATGAGTACATAGCGGTCAATATGGAAATCCAGCGAATCTTTCAAAACTATGGCAGTCCAGATGATATTTATCCCTACTCTATCGATGAGGGTTTTATCGATCTGACTAGTTCGCTCAACTATTTCATCCCTGAGAAGAGTCTTTCTCGCAAAGACAAGCTGGATCTGCTTTCTGCCCGCATTCAGAGGGATATTTGGAGGCAGACAGGGATCTACTCTACAGTAGGCATGTCCAATGCCAATCCCTTACTGGCGAAGTTGGCTCTGGACAATGAGGCCAAACATACCCCGACCATGAGGGCCAATTGGTCTTACCAGGATGTGGAAGAGAAGGTCTGGGCCATTCCCAAGATGACGGACTTTTGGGGGATTGGCAGGCGGATGGAGAAACGCTTGAATGCTCTGGGAATTTTTTCCATCAAAGAATTGGCCGCCAGCAATCCAGACCATCTACAGAAAGTTCTCGGTCAGGCTGGCCTACGTTTGTGGTTTCATGCTAATGGGGTTGATGAGAGCAATGTTCATAGGCCCTATAAAGCCAAGTCTCGAGGGTTGGGGAATTCTCAAATCTTGCCGAGAGACTACGTGAAGCTACGAGATATCGAAATTATTCTTCGAGAAATGGCGGAGCAGGTCGCTATTAGACTGAGAAGGGCGGGCAAGAAAACAACCCTTGTTTCTATCTATCTTGGTTTTTCTAAACAGGAGATCCGGCAATCTATTCACACACAAATGAAGGTCGAACCGACCAATAATACAGCTGTCTTAACGAATTATGTTTTGAAGTTATTTCATAACAAATACACTTCTGGAGCAGTCAGAAGTGTCGGTGTAAACTATTCAGGCTTTGTAGACGAGCCCTTTGGTTTGATATCTCTCTTTGATGATGTTGACAAGCTAGAAAAAGAAGAAAGGCTCCAGACGGCCATTGACTCCATTCGGGAACAATTTGGTTTCACTTCTCTTTTAAGAGCCAATGCACTGGAAGAAGCCTCTAGGAGTCTTGCCAGAAGCAAGCTGATTGGGGGACATTCTGCTGGAGGATTAGATGGATTACAATGATTGATCGTTCTTATTTACCTTTTCAATCCGCGCGATATTATCAAGATCCAGGTATGCAGAAGTGGATGGGATTTTACCTTTCAGAACACACCAGTTCGCTCAGTGAAGAAAAAAGCCGTGTTGATTTTTCGACGGATTTGACTCCAGATGAGAAGTTGCACTTGCTTTCTCAGCTTTATGTTGGCCAACTTAAGGGGAGTTTTGTGGTCAAGGAAAAGAAGCAGAAGGCGACTATCATCGGTGTGGTGAGAGAGTTATCACATCAGACTCTATCTATTAGGACAAACGAGGGATATAGGTTGATAGAGGTTGCAGATATCCTAGAAATTCGACTGTGGGAGGAGGGAGTTTATGACTAGAAAAGAGCTGTATGAAAACAAACTGCAGATGGATTATTTTTCAGATGACTATATTCGTTTTGAAGAGGATTTTCAAAAATATTCTGCCATGAACGTACCCTTGACTTTTTTGATTGATGACATCCTACGCACCATGGCCTTGAATCAGAAAAATTACTTTGTCTTAAACAAGGAAAATGCCAAGGATGGGCGGGAGCATAGCTTTTATTTTAGGGTGGTAACGGAAAAAGCGTGTCCCAGAAATAGGACCTATACATATTCAGGAGTCAAGAATAGCAGTCAGTAGTGCCTTGTCTGCTATGAATGTATCATTTTTACAACACTTCATGGTTCATATCATGGGGTGTTTTTCTATTTAAGTCAAAGCCCATCAAAAAATCCCACTATTCTTAGGCTAAAGGAGAACTAATAATAGTGAGATTGTGAAATTATAGTAGTTTTTGTATCGCCTCTTCAATTTGTTTTGGGTCTGTTTTTGAAGAAAAGCGTTCAAAGACCTGCCCATCTCGACCGATGAGAAATTTAGCGAAATTCCATTCAATTCGTTTTCCTAGTGGGCCAGATTTCTGGTCTTTCAACCAAACGAAGAGAGGGTCTGCTTCCTTACCGTTGACCTTGATCTTGGCAAAGCGTGGGAAAGTGGTTTGATAGTTTAGGCTACAGAAGTTGTTGATTTCCTCTGCACTACCTGGTGCTTGTCCCATAAACTGATTGCAAGGGAAGTCTAAAATCTCAAATCCCTGATCTTGATAGCGGTCATAGAGTTCTTGGAGCCCTTGGTACTGGGGCGTTAAACCACATCCAGTAGCAGTATTGACAACCAAGAGAACCTTACCACGATAGGCATCTAGGGGAGTTTCTTGATTGTTTTGATTCAAGACTAAAAAATCGTATAGTGAGGTCATTGATTACTTTTCTCTTTCTGTTTGGTATGTTTAGGAGTTTTTTCCTCCTGTAGGGATAGAAATCCGTAGGTCAGAGTTCCAAAAATGCTACCGATAATCAGGCCATACATCAGTAAAGGAACACTTTTATCGAATTGCATGAGGAGCTTCACAAAATCTGGAAGTGACATCTGCTGAACGAAGACTTTATGAAAGATGAGTAAGGTAAAGAGGCCAATCTGAAGACCGATAAACACCACCCAGCTTCGGAATTTGATTTGGCTCTTGCTGTAGGTTTTAAGGATGATTTCTGACTTGTCATCTTTTTCCAGATGGAGTTCTTTGACGGCTCTTTGAGTTTTTAAAGTAATGAAAAAAATGAGTCCAGAGTAAACGTAGGGCATGGCATAGCGAACGGCTTCTATGAAGCGTCCAAATAACAGATAAAACAAGAAGAGGAAGAAGGAAGAATAAACGATTTGGACCATGGAACGGGCACAAGCCTTGTAGATAATCTCTTGCCGGCATTCATCAAAAGGGCCTTGGATGTGAAAGAGATTTCGGAGTAGGCGAGTGGTTAAGTCTTCTTTTTTCATGATAGTAACCTCCTAAATGAGCAGTTTTACTGACTTTCTTTTACGAATTGATAGAGATAATAAAGATAAGTGATAGAAGAAAGGCTAGCGATAGTCAGCAGTAAATAATATTTCCAATCGCTTGAGATGAGCATCAGTTGTGGAAAAGATAGAATTATAAAGTATAGTGCTAAGTTGAGTATGCGTGTTTTTGGGGAGTCAATCTTTAGATAAGTCAGTCCTTTGTTAAGTGCTGGAATAAAGACTAGCACGAGGAATATCTCTCTGATTGGCAAGTTCCCTGAAACGATGATGAAGATGAGCAGTGAAGCAAACAAAAGATGATAGGTAAGTAAAGTTACTAGTGATTTCATAGGGCACCTCCTAATCCTCATCTTGCTCTTTTTTAGTTTTTGCAATGCGACGGGAAATGAGGAACTGTATACTCGCTCCGAAGAAAATAGAACCGAGAATGCTTGATACACCATTTCTTATAGTGAGGAGAGAATGAAAATAGTCCTGACCTTCACCTATGAGTATACTGAGAAGAGGAGTTATAAAAAACATCCATAGACCAAAGAACAAACCTGCTTTCAGACCTGGGTAGTATAGTTGCTTGCTTTCTTTCTCATTCAGCATATCTGGATCAATAGCTGTAATCCCTGTTTTTTTCATTTGGTAGGTGACATAGCCAGCAGCGATGAGGGCAATCACTAGAATCAGAGGAGGATAGATTAGAGCCACTTCTTGAGGGTATTTATAGGCCAGAAGGAGTGGAATAAGATTTCCGAAAATCATCAGATAAAAGAGGATGATAAAGACTTGGTTACCGATACGATCGGCCTCACGCCGTTTGTATTCGTCAAGGGGACCAGAAATACCGTATGTGCGTTTGATCAGTTTTTCAGTAAAGGTTTCTTTTTTCATGAGTTGGCTCCTTTTTTAAAAATCTTCCTCCCAAAAGAGACTGTTGAGGTCAGTTTGGAGGCTGCGGGCGAGATTGAGACAGAGTTCCAGGGTTGGATTGTACTTGTCGTTTTCAATCATATTGATGGTCTGTCTCGAGACACCGATATCCTTGGCTAGCTCGAGCTGAGAAATGCCTAGTTCCTTGCGAAATTCTTTCACACGATTCATCTGGACTCCTTTCTGCTTTATGTCGTATATATTTGACTATATTATATTCTTCTATGGAGTGAATGTCAAGCATATTTGACATATTTCTTAAAGAAATCTTACTTGTTTTTGCCCTATTTGTCTGACTAGTGCAAGCTAGTCGGATTTATGGTAAAATAGATAAGATATGACAAAAGAATTTCATCATGTAACGGTCTTACTCCACGAAACGATTGATATGCTCGACGTAAAGCCTGACGGTATATACGTTGATGCGACTTTAGGTGGAGCGGGCCATAGCGAATATTTATTAAGTAAATTAAGTGAAAAAGGCCATCTCTATGCCTTTGACCAGGACCAGAATGCCATTGACAATGCGCAAAAACGTTTGGCACCCTATATCGAAAAAGGGATGGTGACTTTTATAAAGGATAACTTCCGTCATTTACAGGCACGTTTGCGCGAAGCTGGTGTTCAGGAAATTGATGGAATTTGTTATGACTTGGGAGTGTCTAGTCCTCAATTGGACCAGCGTGAGCGTGGTTTTTCTTATAAAAAGGATGCGCCACTAGACATGCGCATGAATCAGGATGCTAGTCTGACAGCCTATGAGGTGGTGAACCACTATGACTATCATGACTTGGTTCGTATTTTCTTCAAGTATGGTGAGGATAAATTCTCTAAACAGATTGCGCGTAAGATTGAACAAGCTCGGGAAGTCAAGCCAATCGAGACAACGACTGAGTTAGCAGAAATTATCAAATCTGCCAAACCTGCCAAGGAACTCAAGAAAAAGGGCCATCCTGCCAAGCAGATTTTCCAAGCTATTCGAATTGAAGTCAATGATGAACTGGGAGCAGCAGATGAATCCATCCAGCAGGCTATGGAGATGTTGGCTCTAGATGGTAGAATCTCAGTGATTACCTTTCATTCCTTAGAAGACCGCTTGACCAAGCAATTGTTCAAGGAAGCTTCAACAGTGGAAGTTCCAAAAGGTTTACCCTTCATCCCAGATGATCTCAAGCCCAAGATGGAATTGGTATCCCGTAAGCCAATCTTGCCAAGTGCAGAAGAATTAGAAGCCAATAACCGCTCGCACTCAGCTAAGTTGCGCGTGGCCAGAAAAATTCACAAGTAAGAGGGGAAAAGATGGCAGATAAGAAAGAAACAACCAGTCAATTCTTGCAGAATCGTATAAAAAAATTCTCACGTGTGGAGAAGGCTTTTTATCTTTCCATCGCTTTTACGGCTCTCGTTTTAGCAGTGAGCATTATCTTTATGCAGACACGACTCTTGCAAGTGCAAAGTGATTTAACAAAAATCAATGCGCAGATAGAGGAAAAGAAGACAGAGCTCGATGATGCTAAGCAGGAAGTGAATGAATTGATTCGTTCAGAGCGCTTGAAAGAGATTGCAGATAAAAAAGATTTGAAATTGAATAATGAAAACATCCGAACAGCGGAGTAAGATATGAAATGGACAGAAAAAATAACCCGATTTGCGGTAAAAAATCGTAAATCTCCAGCAGAAAACCGTAGGATAGTTGGCAAGTACCTCAGCTTTTTAGCTGTTGCCCTTTTCGGCCTCTTTTTGGCCAATTTTGCGTATATTATCGCAAAAGGTAATATATTTGGTACTGACTTGGTAAAAGAGGCTAAAAAGGTTCACCAAACAACCCGAACAGTTCCTGCCAAACGTGGGACTATCTATGACCGAAATGGAGTGCCTATTGCTGAAGATGCGACTTCCTATAACGTCTATGCTGTTATTGATAAAAAATACAAGTCAGCAACTGGAAAAATTCTTTATGTAGAGGATTCGCAGTTTAATAAGGTAGCTGAAGTCTTCCATAAGTATTTAGACATGGATGAAGCTTATGTGAAAGAGCAATTAGCTCAACCAAATCTGACCCAAGTTTCCTTTGGTGCAAAAGGAAATGGGATTACCTATGCCAATATGATGGCTATTAAAAAAGATTTGAAAGATGCTAGTGTGGAAGGAATAGACTTCACAACTAGCCCTAATAGAAGCTACCCAAATGGCCAATTTGCTTCTAGTTTTATTGGGTTAGCCCAACTACATGAAAATGAGGACGGCAGTAAGAGTTTATTAGGAACTTCTGGTCTGGAGAGTTCATTAAATACCATTCTTGCTGGGACAGATGGTATTATTACCTATGAAAAAGACCGTGTAGGAAATATCGTACCAGGTACAGAACAGGTGTCGCAACAAACTGTGGATGGTAAGGATGTTTATACAACATTGTCTAGCCCGCTCCAATCTTTCATGGAAACTCAGATGGATGCCTTTCTACAAAAAGTAAAAGGTAAGTATATGACCGCGACCTTGGTCAGTGCAAAGACCGGTGAAATCCTCGCTACCACCCAACGACCTACCTTTAATGCAGATACTAAAGAAGGAATCACTGAGGACTTTGTTTGGCGTGATATTCTTTATCAAAGTAACTACGAACCAGGATCAACCATGAAGGTCATGACGTTAGCTTCTTCTATTGATAATAATACCTTCCCAGGTGGAGAATACTTCAATAGCAGTGAATTAAAAATAGCGGATGCGACGATTCGAGATTGGGACGTTAATGAAGGTTTGACCGGTGGTGGTATGATGACATTTTCTCAAGGGTTTGCTCACTCAAGTAATATTGGGATGACACTTCTTGAGCAGAAAATGGGTGATGCTACCTGGTTGGATTATCTAAACCGCTTTAAATTTGGGGTTCCAACTCGTTTTGGTCTGACTGATGAGTATACAGGTCAATTGCCTGCAGATAATATTGTCAATATTGCCATGAGTGCATTTGGTCAGGGGATTTCTGTAACGCAGACGCAAATGATTCGTGCCTTTACAGCCATTGCCAATGATGGCGTCATGTTAGAGCCTAAATTTATTACGGCCTTGTATGATCCAAATGATCAAACCGTTCGTAAATCTCAAAAAGAAATCGTAGGAAATCCCGTTTCGAAAGATGCAGCTAGCCAAACTCGTACTCACATGGTCTTGGTAGGAACGGATCCTAGATATGGAACTATGTACAATCATAGTACAGGAAAAGCAACTGTCAATGTTCCAGGTCAAAATGTAGCCCTCAAGTCTGGTACAGCCCAAATCGCTGACGAGAAAAATGGAGGCTACTTGGTTGGTTCTACCAACTACATTTTCTCGGTTGTGGCTATGAACCCTGCTGAAAATCCTGATTTTATCTTGTATGTAACGGTTCAACAGCCTGAACATTATTCAGGTATCCAATTGGGAGAATTTGCCAACCCAATTCTTGAAAGAGCTTCAGCTATGAAAGAATCTCTCAATCTTCAATCTCCTGCTAAGAATTTAGATCAAGTGACGACAGAGTCTTCTTATGCAATGCCTAGCATCAAGGATATTTCACCTGGTGATTTGGCGGAAGCCTTACGCCGAAATATTGTGCAACCAATCGTTGTAGGTACTGGAACAAAGATTAAAGAATCATCTGTAGAAGAAGGGACCAATCTTGCACCAAACCAACAAGTTCTCCTTTTATCGGATAAGGTAGAAGAAATTCCAGACATGTATGGCTGGAAAAAAGAGACTGCCGAGACCTTTGCTAAATGGTTGGATATTGAGCTGGAATTTGAAGGTTCAGGTTCTGTTGTTCAGAAGCAAGATGTTCGGACTAATACAGCTATCAAAAACATTAAAAAAATTAAATTAACTTTAGGAGACTAATATGTTTATTTCTATCAGTGCTGGAATTGTGACATTTTTACTAACTTTAGTAGGAATTCCGGCCTTTATCCAATTTTATAGAAAGGCGCAAATTACAGGCCAGCAGATGCATGAGGATGTCAAACAGCACCAGGCAAAAGCTGGGACTCCTACAATGGGAGGTTTGGTTTTCTTAATTGCTTCTGTTTTAGTTGCTTTCTTTTTCGCCCTATTTAGTAATCAACTCAGCAATAATGTCGGTATGATTTTATTTATCTTGGTTCTTTATGGCTTAATCGGATTTTTAGATGACTTTCTCAAGGTCTTTCGTAAAATCAATGAGGGTCTTAATCCCAAGCAGAAATTGGCTCTTCAGCTTCTAGGTGGTGTCATTTTCTACCTTTTCTATGAGCGCGGTGGAGATATGCTTTCTGTCTTTGGTTACCAAGTGCATCTAGGAATTTTCTATATTGTCTTCGCTCTTTTCTGGCTAGTCGGTTTTTCAAACGCAGTAAACTTGACAGACGGTATTGACGGCCTGGCTAGTATTTCAGTTGTGATTAGTTTGTCTGCCTATGGAGTTATTGCCTATGTGCAAGGTCAGATGGATATCCTTCTAGTGATTCTTGCCATGATCGGTGGTTTGCTTGCTTTCTTTGTCTTTAACCATAAGCCTGCCAAGGTCTTTATGGGAGATGTGGGAAGTTTGGCTCTCGGTGGAATGCTGGCAGCTATCTCTATGGCTCTCCACCAAGAATGGACTCTATTGATTATCGGAATTGTTTATGTCTTTGAAACAACTTCGGTCATGATGCAAGTCAGCTATTTCAAACTGACAGGTGGTAAACGTATTTTCCGTATGACGCCTGTGCATCACCATTTTGAACTTGGAGGATTGTCTGGTAAAGGAAATCCTTGGAGCGAGTGGAAGGTTGACTTCTTCTTTTGGGGAGTGGGGCTTCTAGCAAGTCTCTTAACCCTAGCAATTTTATATTTGATGTAAGAATGGCACCCTGATGTTCAGTTTCAGGGTGTTTTTGCATTCTAAAAAATATTGGTCAATTAAAGTCAAATCTCTTGACCTTTTCTGACTAATGTAGTATATTATGAACGTAAGGTAAATGAAAGCCTTACTCGAACACTTATACTCAATGAAAATCAAAGAGCAAACTAAGAAGTGCTCAAAACACTGTTTTGAGCTTACAGATAGAACTGACGTGGTTTGAAGAGATTTTCGAAGAGTATTATTTAAAGTAAAATAGAAAGAGGTGGGGTCTATGTTTAATCTAGAAATCTTCAGAAGTAAAGATAGTCTACTCCTGCTTGAAAAAGAAAAACCAGAAATAGTACGTAGAGTAGCGATTTAGCTAGTCTAAATTTTTTAAAACAAAGGTCAAAGATAGTCAATATCAGTAATAATAAATAATAAAAAGAGGTAAAGAATATGAATAACAACTTTAATAATTTTAACAACATGGATGATTTATTTAACCAATTGATGGGTGGTATGCGAGGATATAGTTCTGAAAATCGTCGTTACTTGATTAATGGACGTGAAGTGACACCTGAGGAATTTGCTCACTATCGTGCGACTGGTCAATTACCAGGAAATGCAGAAGTTGATGGAAAAATGCCACAACAGGCATCAGGTATGAAACAAGACGGTGTCCTTGCAAAACTAGGTCGAAACTTGACTGCAGAAGCGCGTGAGGGCAAGTTGGATCCTGTCATCGGACGAAACAAGGAAATTCAAGAAACATCTGAAATCCTTTCACGCCGTACCAAGAATAATCCTGTTTTAGTAGGAGACGCAGGTGTTGGTAAGACAGCAGTTGTCGAAGGCTTAGCACAAGCTATTGTGAATGGTGATGTTCCAGCTGCTATTAAGAATAAGGAAATTATTTCCATTGATATCTCAGGACTTGAGGCTGGGACTCAATACCGCGGTAGTTTTGAAGAAAACATTCAAAACTTGGTAAACGAAGTCAAAGAAGCTGGAAATATTATCCTTTTCTTCGACGAAATTCACCAAATTCTCGGCGCTGGTAGCACTGGTGGAGACAGTGGTTCTAAGGGGCTTGCGGATATTCTCAAGCCAGCCCTCTCTCGTGGTGAATTGACAGTGATTGGGGCAACGACTCAAGACGAATACCGTAACACCATCTTGAAGAATGCAGCTCTTGCTCGTCGTTTCAACGAAGTCAAGGTCAATGCTCCTTCAGCAGAGGATACATATAAAATTCTTCAAGGAATTCGTGACCTCTATCAACAACACCACAATGTTATTTTGCCAGATGAAGTCTTAAAAGCTGCCGTTGATTATTCTGTACAATATATTCCTCAACGTAGCTTGCCAGATAAGGCTATTGACCTTGTGGACGTAACGGCGGCTCACTTGGCAGCCCAACATCCTGTAACAGATGTGCATGCTGTTGAACGTGAAATCGAGGTAGAAAAAGACAAGCAAGAAAAAGCAGTTGAGGCAGAAGATTTTGAAGCAGCTCTAAACTATAAAACACGCATCGCAGAATTGGAAAAGAAAATCGAAAATCACACAGAAGATATGAAAGTGACTGCAAGTGTCAACGATGTGGCTGAATCTGTAGAGCGAATGACCGGTATTCCAGTATCTCAAATGGGGGCTACGGACATCGAACGTTTGAAAGATATGGCTCATCGCTTGCAAGACAAGGTGATTGGTCAAGATAAGGCCGTAGAAGCTGTAGCTCGTGCTATCCGTCGTAACCGTGTTGGTTTTGATGAAGGTAATCGCCCAATCGGTAGCTTCCTCTTTGTAGGTCCAACTGGAGTTGGTAAGACTGAACTTGCTAAACAATTGGCGCTAGATATGTTTGGAACCAAGGATGCGATCATCCGTTTGGATATGTCTGAATACAGTGACCGCACAGCCGTTTCTAAGCTAATTGGTACAACAGCAGGCTATGTGGGTTATGACGACAATAGCAATACCTTAACAGAACGTGTTCGTCGCAATCCATACTCTATCATTCTCTTGGATGAAATTGAAAAGGCTGATCCTCAAGTCATTACTCTTCTCCTCCAAGTTCTAGATGATGGTCGTTTGACAGATGGTCAAGGAAACACAGTAAACTTCAAGAATACGGTGATTATCGCAACTTCAAACGCAGGCTTTGGTTACGAAGCTAACTTGACAGAAGATGCGGACAAACCAGAATTGATGGACCGTTTGAAACCATTCTTCCGTCCAGAGTTCCTCAACCGCTTTAACGCAGTCATTGAGTTCTCACACTTGACGAAGGAAGACCTTTCTAAAATTGTGGACTTGATGCTGGCTGAAGTCAACCAAACCTTGGCTAAGAAAGACATTGATTTAGCAGTTAGTCAAGCGGCTAAAGACTATATCACAGAAGAAGGCTACGATGAAGTCATGGGTGTTCGTCCACTCCGTCGTGTGGTTGAACAACAAATCCGTGACAAAGTCACAGACTTCCACTTGGATCACCTAGATGCCAAACACCTAGAAGCAGATATGGAAGACGGTGGTTTGGTTATTCGTGAGAAAGCTTAACTAGAGATTTTGAGAATAAAAAAGAAGGAACCAGCTGAAAAAAACTGGTTCCTTTTTTTGTGTTTAGATGACATGGCGTTCAAAGGCATCATCTGAAATCCCTTGTTCTAGGATGAGTTTTGCCCATTCTTTAGCAGAAAAGAGGCTGTGATCCTTGTAGTTGCCGCAAGATTCGATGGTTGTTCCAGGGACATCTTCCCAAGTAGTAGTCTCAGCGATTTCCTTGAGCGAATCCTTGATAACAGCCGCGATTTCAGCACTGGTGTGACGGCCCCACATAATCATGTGGAAGCCTGTGCGGCAACCAAATGGTGAACAGTCAATCATGCCGTCAATGCGGGTACGGATGAGTTTAGCCAAGAGGTGTTCGATGGTGTGAAGTCCAGCGGTAGGGATCGAGTCTTCATTTGGTTGTACCAAGCGAATATCATAATTGGAGATGATGTCTCCCTTTGGCCCTGTTTCTTCCCCAATCAAGCGGACATAAGGTGCTTTAACAATAGTGTGGTCAAGTTCAAAACTTTCAACAATAACTTCTTTTGACATGGTAAATCCTTTCAGTTTTCTTCTTTCATTATAACATAAAGCCGGCTCTTGAGGCAGAGAGAAAACCTCTCCGAGGTTGGAGAGGTTGAAATCTTTATTTACGATACAAGCGGTCGTATTGGTAGTAAGGGTCAAAGGTTACGTTGATACCCAGTTTACGAAGGACATTCTTGTCTTCATCGGTTAAGATGATGGTTGAGTGGGCTTCGCTTCCTTTGAGGTTGCCAAGTTCTTCCATAGCACGAGCAGCATCAGGATTTTCTGTAGCTGTGATAGCAAGTGCAATCAAAATTTCATTTGAATGTAGGCGTGGATTACGGCTACCGAGATGATCGATTTTAAGACCTTGGATTGGCTTAACAACTTCAGGCTCGATTAGTTTTACTTCCTTGGCAATGTTAGCTGATTTCTTGATGGCGTTGATAAGAGCAGCGGCTGTAGGACCAAAGAGTTCTGAGTTCTTACCAGTGACAATTTCCCCATTTGGCAATTCAAGGGCTAGAGCTGGTCCGCCAGTTTCTTCTGCTTTTTGGCGTGCAGCAACAGCAACCTTACGGTCTGCAGGTGTGATACCGAGGTCGTTCATAAGCAACTCGATTTTCTTGACAGCAGCTTCGCCAACTTTTTCGGCTTTAAAATCAAGAACAGTTTGATAGTAACGGCGGATGATTTCTTGTTTAGAAGCTTCGATAGCAGCCTCATCATCTGTAATAGCGAAACCAACCATGTTGACACCCATGTCTGTTGGTGAAGCGTATGGAGATTCACCAAGGATACGTTCCAACATACGTTTGAGCACTGGGAAGATTTCGATATCACGGTTGTAGTTGACAGTGGTTTCTCCATAGGTTTGAAGATGGAAAGGATCAATCATGTTGACATCATCAAGGTCAGCTGTAGCAGCTTCATAAGCCAAGTTGACTGGATGATGAAGGGGAAGATTCCAAACTGGGAAGGTTTCAAATTTAGCGTAGCCAGACTTGATGCCATTGATTTGGTCGTGGTACATATTGGACATACACGTTGCCAATTTTCCAGAACCAGGTCCAGGAGCGGTTACGACAATCAAGTTACGACTGGTTTTGATGTAGTCATTTTTCCCCATTCCTTCGGGTGAAATGATGTGATCCATATCCGTCGGATATCCTTTGATTGGATAATGAAGATAAGAATCAATTCCGTTTTTATCAAGTTGGTTGCGGAAGGCATCTGAAGCTGGTTGACCAGCGTACTGTGTGATGACAACGGAGCCAACAAAAATTCCCAATTCATTGAATTTGTCAATCAAACGAAGAACTTCTTGGTCATAAGAAATGCCCAAGTCACCACGTGCCTTGGAATGTTCGATGTTGCTAGCATTAATAGCAATCACAACCTCAACCTGCTCTTTCAATTCTTGCAAGAGCTTGATTTTGTTGTCAGGCTCATAACCAGGAAGGACACGAGCAGCGTGGAAATCTTCTAACATTTTACCGCCAAACTCTAAGTAGAGCTTGCCGTCAAATTGATTAATGCGCTCCAAGATATGGTCGCGTTGAAGATTCAAATATTGTTCAGAACTAAAAGCTTGTTTTTTCATTTTTTTACCTCTGACCTCTATTATAATAAAAAATTGGCAGTTAGGAAACTATGGAGTTAAAAAAGGAATCAAAAAGATTAGGCAAACGCTTGCATAAAATTTTAAAAAGCGCTATCATAGACTACAGATTATTAAAATAATGAGGTAAGAAGATGCAAGAAAAATGGTGGCACAATGCCGTAGTCTATCAAGTTTATCCTAAGAGCTTTATGGATAGCAACGGAGATGGAATTGGCGATTTGCCAGGAATTACCAGTAAGTTAGACTATCTAGCCAAGTTAGGAATTACAGCGATTTGGCTTTCTCCTGTTTATGACAGCCCGATGGATGATAATGGCTACGATATTGCTGATTATCAAGCGATTGCGGCTATTTTTGGGACCATGGAGGATATGGACCAACTGATCGCGGAAGCTAAGAAGCGTGATATCCGTATTATCATGGACTTGGTGGTCAATCATACCTCGGATGAACATGCCTGGTTTGTAGAGGCCTGTGAAAATCCTGACAGCCCTGAGCGAGACTACTATATCTGGCGGAATGAGCCTAACGACCTAGATTCTATCTTTAGCGGATCTGCTTGGGAATACGATGAAAAGTCAGGTCAATACTATCTTCACTTTTTCAGTAAGAAACAGCCGGATCTCAACTGGGAAAATGAAAAACTTCGCCAGAAAATTTATGAGATGATGAACTTCTGGATTGATAAAGGCATTGGTGGTTTCCGCATGGATGTCATTGACATGATTGGGAAAATTCCTGACGAGAAGGTAGTCAATAATGGTCCTATGCTTCACCCCTATCTCAAGGAAATGAATCAGGCGACCTTTGGAGATAAGGATCTCTTGACAGTAGGGGAGACTTGGGGAGCAACGCCCGAGATTGCCAAGTTCTACTCAGATCCAAAGGGGCAAGAATTGTCTATGGTCTTCCATTTTGAACATATCGGTCTTCAGTATCAGGAAGGTCAGCCTAAATGGCACTATCAAAAAGAACTGAATATTGCTAAGTTAAAAGAGATTTTCAACAAATGGCAGACAGAGTTAGGAGTTGAGGACGGTTGGAATTCGCTCTTCTGGAACAATCATGACCTTCCTCGTATCGTATCAATCTGGGGAAATGACCAAGAATACCGCGAAAAATCTGCCAAAGCCTTTGTAATCTTACTTCACCTCATGAAAGGAACACCTTATATCTACCAAGGTGAGGAAATTGGGATGACAAATTATCCGTTTGAAACGCTGGATCAAGTAGAAGATATTGAATCCCTCAACTATGCGCGTGAAGCTCTTGAAAAAGGTGTTCCGATGGAAGAAATCATGGACAGTATCCGTGTCATTGGTCGTGACAATGCCCGTACCCCTATGCAATGGGACGAGAGCAAAAATGCTGGTTTCTCAACAGGTCAACCTTGGTTGGCAGTGAATCCAAACTATCAAGCAATCAACGTTCAAGTGGCGCTGGCAAATCCAGATTCTATTTTCTATACCTATCAGAAACTGGTCCAAATACGTAAGGAGAATAGCTGGCTGATTCGAGCTAACTTTGAACTCTTGGAAACAACTGACAAGGTCTTTGCCTATATCCGTAAAGATGGGGACCGTCGTTTTCTAGTTGTGGCTAACTTGTCCAATGAAGAGCAAGACTTGACCGTAGAAGGAAACGTCAAATCGGTCTTGATTGAAAACACCGTGGCTCAGGAAGTCTTTGAAAAACAAATCTTAGCTCCATGGGATGCTTTCTGTGTGGAAATGACTGACTAAAAAGTGAGAACCTCAAGCTTATAGAGTTTGAGGTTTTGCTAAAAGTTTTTTAGAGAATTCTTTTAAATAGATTTTTTAGAATTTTCTAAAAAATCTGTCAAAAGCTCTTGCTTTTATAATAAAATAGGGTATAATAGTGAAAATACTATTTTGAAGGAGATTATTTATGCAATCGAAAAAGTGGCTCTTAGGAGCGGGAGTGACCTTGAGTGCGGCCCTTCTTTTGGCAGCTTGTGGTAAAAGTGATAAGAAAGCAGATGCCCCGAGGAGCTTTTCTTATGTTTATGCAGTGGATCCGTCTTCCTTGGATTATAGCGTTACGAGTAAAAGTTCTACTTCTGACGTGATTGGTAATGTTGTTGATGGTCTTTTAGAGAATGATAAATATGGGAATCTTGTTCCGTCTTTAGCAGAGGATTGGACTGTTTCAACCGATGGTTTGACTTACACTTACAAACTTCGTAAGGGGGTGAAGTGGTATACTTCTGAAGGAGAGGAGTATGCAGAAGTTAAGGCGCAGGATTTTGTTACAGGTCTGAAGCATGCAGCAGATGCTAAGTCAGATGGTCTTTCTTTGATTGAAAAATCAATCAAAGGTTTGGAGGCTTATGTTAGTGGTGAGACCAATGATTTTTCAACTGTAGGTGTTAAAGCTCTTGATGATTATACGGTAGAATATACCCTTAATAAACCAGAAAGTTTTTGGAACTCTAAAGTAACAACAGCAACCATGCTCCCTGTAAATGAAGAATTTTTGAATGCAACAGGCAAGGATTACGGAGCGCCAACCCCATCAAGTATTCTTTACAATGGTCCATATTTTTTGAAATCTTTGATTTCTAAATCTGTGATTGAATATGAAAAAAATCCTAACTATTGGGATAAGGAAAATGTCAAGATTGATAATGTAAAATTAACATTCTATGACGGATCAGATCAAGAATCCCTTATCCGTAGTTTCGCTACAGGAGCATATAATACAGCGAGACTTTTCCCAAATAGTTCAAGTTTTGCTTCTACCAAAGAGAAATATGGAGATCAGATTATTTATAGCCCTCAGGAAGCAACTAGTTATTACTTTACTTTTAACGTAAATCGTCAATCATATAATAAAACAGCCAAGACAGATGAAGGACAAAAGCTTTCTACAAAAGAAGCCATGCTGAATAAAAATTTCCGTCAAGCAATTAATTTTGCCTTCAATCGCCACGCCTATACAGCTCAATTAAACGGTGAAGAGGGTGCGGATAAGATTATTCGTAATAGTCTAGTGCCAGATAATTACGTTCAAGTAGCTGGGAAGACCTTCGGACAGTTGGCTCAGGATGAACTACTGAAATATGGAGAACAGTGGAAAGATGTGACTCTCACAGATGGTAAGGATACAATTTACAATCCAACAAAGGCCAAGTCTGCATTTGAAAAAGCGAAGTCAGAATTGCAAGCTAAGGGAGTGAGTTTCCCGATTCATCTAGATGTGCCAGTAGAACAGACAGATGTAGTTGCGGTGCAACAAACCAATTCGCTAAAACAATCAATTGAAGAAACGCTTGGAACGGAGAATGTGATTATAGATGTTCTTCAAATGACAGATAATGAGAAGGAAAGTATTACTTCTCAAGCTAAAGTTCCAACCCAAAAAGATTATGATTTGAACGGAACAGGTTGGGGACCAGATTACCAAGATCCAGCAACCTATCTCAATATTTTAGATGCTAAGAAGGGTTCTGCCTTGAAACATCTAGGTATAACAAAGGGCAAGGATCCTGAAGTTGTGGCAAAAGTTGGCTTGGATGAATACAAGAAGCTCTTGGATGATGCGGCTTCTGAGACAAGTAATCTTGATAAACGATACGAAAAGTATGCTAAAGCACAGGCTTGGGTTACTGATAGTTCACTTCTTATTCCAGTTGCTTCTTCAGGGGGCTCTCCTATGGTTAGTCGTACTGTTCCATTTACCAAAGCTTATTCACAGGTCGGTATTAAGGGGGATCCATTTATTTTTAAAGGAATGGAACTTCAAAATGATATTGTGACAACTAAAGAGTATGATGCGGCCTTCAAAAAGTGGCAAAAGGAAAAACTGGAATCGAATGCTCAGTATCAAAAGGATTTAGAAAAGCACATAAAATAACGTGAATGAGATTCTTGCTTTCGTTAGGTTATCAGTTAATTCATTGATATTTAAATGATAAATCGCATAAAAACAAGGGAGGACTGTATGAAAGACAGAAATCCTTTGTTTTTTTATGACTAAAGTTTATAAACTTTCATTCTAGAAATTCAATTAACTTTACAAATTCCCACTATTTTGGTAAAATAAACCTATGTTATAAAAACTAACATAAAGGAGAAAGAAGATGACTACAAAAAAGCGTATCCTTAGTGCAGGTCTGACTGTTGCAGCTGCCTTGCTGTTAACTGCTTGCGGACAATCAGGTTCAGATACAAAAACTTACTCATCAACCTTTAGTGGAAACCCAACTACATTTAACTACTTATTAGACTACTACGCTGATAATACAGCTATTATTACTAACCTAGTTGATGGTTTGCTTGAAAATGACAACCACGGAAACCTAGTTCCATCTTTGGCAGAGGACTGGTCTGTTTCAAGCGACGGTCTGACTTATACCTATAAACTGAGAAAAGATGCCAAATGGTTTACGGCTGACGGTGAAGAGTATGCCCCAGTCAAGGCACAAGATTTTGTGACAGGTATCAAATACGCAGTGGATAATAAATCCCAGGCCATTGACTTGATTCAAAACTCAATCAAGGGCTTGAATGATTATATTACAGGAGCGGATTCTGACTTTTCTAAGGTTGGAGTGAAAGCCATTGATGACCATACTGTTGAGTATACTTTGGCGCGCCCAGAACCTTACTGGAACTCAAAAACAACCAACAGTATTCTTTTCCCAGTGAATGAAGAGTTTCTAAACTCAAAAGGGAAAGATTTTGGTACCCTATCTCCAGATAGCATTCTCTACAGCGGACCTTATTTGTTAAAAGATTTCACATCAAAATCATCGATCGAGTATGTGAAAAATCCGCATTATTATGATCATGACAAAGTATCGATTGAACACGTAAAATTGGCCTATTTTGATGGTTCAGACCAAGAATTGACCATCCGTAACTTTGAAAGTGGAGCTTATTCAATCGCAGGTGTTTATCCAAATAGTTCTAACTTTGCTAAGACCAAGGAGAAATATAAGGATAATATCGTCTATAGCTTGCAGGACAAGACTTCTTGGTATTTCAATTTTAACGTCAACCGTAAGGCCTACAATCACACTGCTAAAACAACAGATGAGCAGAAGAAGTCAACTGAGACAGCTGTTTTGAACAAGAACTTCCGCCAAGCGGTGAACTTTGCCTTGGACCGCACAGCCTATTCTGCTCAGTCAAATGGGGAAGAAGCGGCTAGCAAGACCCTTCGTAACACCCTAGTACCTCCTACATTTGTCCAAGTTGGAGACAAGACTTTTGGAGAAGTAGTCGCTTCTAAATTGGTCAACTATGGCACAGAATGGTCAGGTATTAACTTGGCAGATGCTCAGGATGCCTATTTTAACAAAGAAAAAGCCCAAGCAAAATTTGCGGAAGCTAAAAAAGAATTGGCAAGTCAAGGTGTGACTTTCCCTATTCACTTGGATGTAGCTGTTGATCAAACAAGTAAAAATGCTGTGACAGGCATGAACTCAGTTAAGCAGACCCTTGAGTCAGTTTTAGGTGCTGATAACATTGTCATTGATGTTCAGCAACTTTCAACAGATGATTTTAATAACGTAGCCTTCTTAGCACCAACACCAGCTGATCGAGACTATGATTTGAGCTTTGATGGTTGGGTAGGTGACTATCAGGATCCATCAACTTATCTCAATCCTTTCAATGCAGAGGATGGATTCTACCTCAAAATTTTTGGTCTAGATGCTCAAGAAGATAAAGCTAAGATTGCTAGCTTGGGGCTTGATACTTACACCAAGATGCTCAAAGATGCAGATAGTGAAAATAAAGATGTAGCAAAACGCTATGAAAAATATGCTGAAGCACAGGCTTGGATGATTGACAATTCTCTGATTATGTCAGCCATGTCAAGTGGTGGAACAGCATCTGTAACCAAAGTAACGCCATTTACAAGAGGGTACTCAATGGTCGGTATCAAGGGTGATGGCAATAACTACAAGTATATGAAACTGCAAAAAGATACTGTGACAATCAAACAGTTTGAAGAAGCTAAGACTAAATGGGAGCAAGAAAGTAAAAAAGCAATCGAAAAAGCTCAAAAAGAAGCAGAAAATCATGTCAAATAGATGAGCGAGGTTCCGTAAGGGACCTTGTTTTGATGTTTATATAGTAAATTTATTGATGTAATTGGTTGCAAGTCAAAAAGAATGTTTCGGAAAGAAGATTAAAATGCCTTACCTAAGCGGATTTACCCCGCAAGTGTATTTTTTTATGATATAATAAAATGAAATAAAAATTGATAATAGAGGTATATCGTGAGTAGATCTTCGAAGCGAGCTCGTAAGGGTAAAACAAAAATATTGATTAGTTGGGGGTTGCTAGCTATCTATGCATTACTAGCAGTCTTTTTATTGTTTTTGATTTTCAAGTACAATATGCTAGCCTTCCGATATCTCAATATAGTGGTTGCTGTCTTAATTGTAGCCTTAGCCATCTTGTGCTTCTTTTTAATTCGGTCCAAGAAAGCTAAAAATCTAACGCTGATTTTATTACTGCTTGGTGTGTTAATCAATGGAACTTCTCTCTTTGCTGTAGGGCAGTTCATTGGATTTACCAGTCGCCTGAATGCGACATCGAACTACTCACATTATTCGATGAGTATTGCGGTATTAGCAGATAGTTCAATTGATAATATCAGTCAGGTAACCAGTGTAACGGGGCCGACTGGGACGGATAAGGATAATATCCAACAGTTGATGAATGATCTTAAGGCTAGTCAAAATAAGGAATTGACAGTCGAAGAAAGCAGATCCTATCTTGCGGCCTATAAGAGCTTGTTAGCTGGCGATACAAAGGCAATCATTCTAAACAGTGTCTTTGAAAACATTATCGAATCAGAATATCCTGACTATGCTTCAAAAATTAAGAAAATCTATACCAAAGAATTAACCAAGACGGTTGAAACTCCAAAAGATGTCAAGGGTGACAGTTTCAATGTTTATATCAGTGGAATTGATACTTACGGTCCAATCAGTTCGGTTTCTCGTTCGGATGTCAATATCATTATGACAGTGAATCGCGAAACGAAAAAGATTCTTTTGACAACGACTCCTCGTGATTCCTATGTTCCAATTGCAGATGGTGGTAACAACCAAAAAGATAAGTTGACCCATGCGGGGATTTATGGAGTAGATGCTTCCATTCATACACTGGAAAATCTCTACGGTATTGACTTGAACTATTACGCTCGTTTGAATTTCACTTCTTTCTTGAAATTGATAGATCTTCTCGGTGGAGTTGATGTTCATAATGATCAAGAATTTACTGCTCATACAAATGGGAAGTTCTATCCTGTAGGGAATGTTCATCTTGACTCGGAGCAAGCTCTTAGCTTTGTACGTGAGCGTTATTCATTGGCAGATGGAGACCGAGATCGTGGTCGTAACCAGCAAAAAGTCATTGTTGCAATTCTGCAAAAGTTAACTTCGACAGAAGCTTTGAAAAATTATGACAGTATTATAAAGGGTCTACAAGATTCCGTGCAAACTAATATGCCACTTGAAACCATGATGAACCTGGCCAATGCCCAACTTGAGAGTGGTGGAACTTATAAGATTAATTCGCAAGATCTTAAAGGAACAGGGCGTATGGATTTGCCATCCTATGCCATGCCTGATAGCAACCTTTACATGATGGAGATAAGTGATAGCAGTTTAGAGTCAGTCAAGGCTGCAATCAATGATGTGATGGAAGGAAAATAAGACAAAATGATTGATATTCATTCGCATATCGTGTTTAGTGTGGATGATGGTTTAAAATCTAAGCAAGAAAGCAAGGTCCTTTTGACAGAAGCCTATGGACAAGAAGTACGGATTTAAGATGTAAAATATACAATTGTATCATCTATTAAAGTTATCCATCTTGTACAATTGCTACAACAGTTTGTTAAAAAATAAAAGGAGGGGGTTATGTACGATTATCTTGTTGTTGGTGCTGGTCTTTTTGGTGCAGTTTTTGCCCATGAAGCAGCCTTAAAAGGAAAAAAAGTAAAAGTTATTGAAAAACGGAATCATATCGCGGGTAATATCTATACTCGTGAAGAGGAAGGAATTCAAGTTCATCAATATGGTGCCCATATATTCCATACTTCTGACAAGGAGATTTGGGACTATGTAAATCAGTTTGCTGAGTTTAACCGTTACACAAACTCCCCTGTTGCAAACTATAAGGATGAGATTTATAATCTTCCTTTTAATATGAATACCTTCAATAAGCTTTGGGGAGTTGTAACGCCAGCAGAAGCACAGGCTAAGATTGATGAGCAACGTGCTGTTTTAAATGGCAAAACTCCTGAAAATTTGGAAGAACAGGCTATTTCTCTTGTAGGTACAGACATCTACGAAAAATTAATCAAAGATTATACAGAGAAACAGTGGGGCAAGCCAACTACGGAACTTCCAGCCTTTATCATTCGCCGTTTGCCAGTACGCCTGACCTATGATAACAACTATTTTAATGATACCTATCAAGGGATTCCAATTGGTGGATACACTCAAATAGTTGAAAAAATGTTGAATCATGAAAACATTGATGTAGAAACAAATGTTGATTTCTTTGCCAATAAAGAACAATATATGAAGGACTTCCCTAAGATTGTCTTTACTGGTATGATTGATGAATTCTTTGATTATAAATTAGGTGAACTAGAGTACCGTAGTCTTCGTTTTGAAAATGAGACCTTGGATATGGAGAATTACCAAGGAAATGCAGTTGTGAACTATACAGATGCAGATACCCCGTATACTCGCATTATTGAACACAAACATTTTGAGTTTGGGAATCAAGCAAAGACTATCATTACTAAAGAACATTCTAAAACATGGGAAAAAGGTGATGAGCCTTATTATCCAGTAAATAATGATCGTAATAATCATTTGTATAAATCATATAAAAAATTGGCTGATGAGCAAGGGAATGTTATCTTTGGTGGCCGTTTAGGACACTATCGTTATTACGATATGCACCAGGTAATTGGAGCAGCCTTGCAGTGTGTAAGAAATGAGTTAGATTAAACAACTAAAACTGTTTACAGTAGCTATTTAGCAATATGATTGATCATTCCTTGACTACCTAGTGTAGTCGAGGTTTTTTGATAGTATTCATATTTTTACAACCTTATTGTTTAAAAAATAATTTTCAAAAATTCTGAAAATTGTATTGACAGGACTTGAAAAAGAGTCTATAATGAATAAAAAAACGAAGGAGAAGACTATGAAAACAAGAAAAGTATTGGCTCTTGCGGGAGTGACTTTATTAGCAGCGGGTGTTTTAGCTGCTTGTTCTGGGGGCTCAGGCGCTAAAGGTGAGCAGACCTTTGCATTTACATACGAGAAAGATCCTGATAATCTTAATTATTTAACAACTGGCAAAGCTTCAACATCTGATATTACTAGTAATGTGATTGACGGATTGCTTGAAAATGATAAGTATGGAAACCTTATTCCTTCATTGGCAGAAGACTGGTCGGTTTCTAAGGATGGCTTGACTTATACTTATAAGATTCGTCAGGATGCCAAGTGGTATACATCTGAGGGAGAAGAGTATGCTCCTGTTAAGGCTCAGGACTTTGTGACAGGTCTTAAATATGCAACAGATAAGAAATCAGAAGCCCTTTACTTGGTACAAGATTCAATTAAAGGTTTGGACGCATACGCTAAAGGGGAAAATAAAGATTTCTCTCAAGTTGGGATTAAAGCCCTTGACGATCAAACGATTCAATACACGTTGAACAAACCGGAAAGTTTTTGGAATTCTAAAATAACCATGGGTGTGCTTGCGCCAGTCAATGAAGAGTTTTTGAACTCAAAAGGGGATGATTTTGCCAAAGCTACGGATCCAAATAGTCTCTTGTATAACGGTCCTTATTTGTTGAAATCTCTTGTGACCAAATCCTCTGTTGAATTTGTGAAAAATCCGAACTACTGGGATAAGGACAATGTACATATTGATAAGGTCAAATTGTCATTCTGGGATGGTCAAGATACCAGCAAACCAGCAGAAAACTTTAAAGATGGAAGCTTTACGGCAGCTCGTCTCTTTCCAACAAATGCAAGTTTTACAGAGCTTGAGAAAGAGATGAAGGACAATATTGTCTATACCCAACAAGACTCTACGACTTATATAGTTGGTACAAATATTGATCGCCAATCTTATAAATACACATCTAAGACCAGCGAAGAACAAAAGACATCTACTAAAAAAGCTCTCTTAAACAAGGATTTCCGTCAGGCTATTGCTTTTGGATTTGACCGTACAGCCTATGCCTCTCAGTTGAATGGAGAAACTGGAGCAAGCAAAATATTACGTAATCTCTTTGTTCCACCAACGTTTGTCCAAGCAGATGGGAAAAACTTTGGCGATATGGTCAAAGAGAAATTGGTCACTTATGGGGATGAATGGAAGGATGTCAATCTTGCAGATTCTCAGGATGGCCTTTACAATCCAGAGAAAGCCAAGGCTGAATTTGCTAAAGCCAAATCAGCCCTACAAGCTGAGGGAGTCCAATTCCCAATTCACCTAGATATGCCTGTTGACCAAACAGCAACTACAAAAGTTCAGCGCGTCCAATCTATGAAACAATCCTTGGAAGCAACTTTAGGAACTGATAATGTCATTATTGATATCCAACAACTACAAAAAGATGAAGTAAACAATATTACATATTTTGCTGAAAATGCTGCTGGCGAAGACTGGGATTTATCAGATAATGTCGGTTGGAGTCCTGACTTTGCCGATCCATCAACCTACCTTGATATTATCAAACCATCTGTAGGAGAAAGTACTAAAACATATTTAGGGTTTGACTCAGGTAAAGATAATGTAGCTGCTAAAAAAGTAGGTCTATATGACTACGAAAAATTGGTTACAGAAGCTGGTGATGAGGCTACAGATGTTTCTAAACGATATGATAAATACGCTGCAGCCCAAGCTTGGTTGACAGATAGCGCTTTGATTATTCCAACTACATCTCGTACAGGACGTCCAATCTTGTCTAAGATGGTACCATTTACAATACCATTTGCATTGTCAGGAAATAAAGGTACAAGTGAGCCACTCTTGTACAAATACCTTGAACTTCAAGACAAGGCAGTCACAGCAGATGAATATCAAAAAGCTCAAGATAAATGGATGAAAGAAAAAGAAGAATCCAATAAAAAAGCGCAAGAAGAGCTCGCAAAACATGTGAAATAAGATAAAAAGAAGTTAGTTATTCGCTAACTTCTTTTGGTTTATCGAAAATGAATTGGTGCCGATCATCGCTTTTAGATATGATAGATCCTATTTTGTTGAAGAAAAAATCCTGAGCCTTTATTCTCAGAATTTTCTTTTATCTTACTGTTGTGGTTGCTGTTGAACTTGTGGATTTTGTGGTGTTGGTTGTACTGGTTGTGTCGGCTGAACAGCCTGACCAGCTTGTCCTTGATTAGGATCAGTTGCTGGAGCATTATTGGGTTGTTGACCAACCGTAGTACTTGCCTGTGTAGTTGAACTTTCAGCTGTTGAGGATTGTTGAGTAGAGGATTCAGTCCATATTGGGCGAGCTCCATTTTTGAATACAAATTCCCCGTTTCTGAAAAGTCCGTCTGGCATCGTCCAGTCTTCTGGATGAGTATCTTCTGATAGATACGTTATCATTGAGCGATAAACTTTAGCTGCAACTAGGAAACCATCTCCAACGATAGGAGTTAAACGATTCGAATAACCTGTCCATACAGCCATAGAATACTTACGAGTATAACCAACAAACATTTCATCTGGAGCTACATAGCCAGTGTTCTTGATGTGTTTCTCAATTTCATCATCTGTGTAGTTAGAAGTACCTGTCTTACCAGCTTGCGCTAACCATGGGAGATAGGCTCCACGACCAGTTCCGTATGCCAAGACGGTTTTCATCATTTCGGTCATCATGTAAGCAGTTGTTTCTTTCATAGCTCGTGTACCAGCATCTGAAAATTCTTTTTCACTACCGTCACTGAAGACGACCTTATTGATATACATGGGTTTGTGGTAAATTCCACCGTTGGCAAAGGCAGCATAAGCAGCAGCCATTTTTTCACTGCTTGCACCGTATTGTTTGTTAGATTCAGTTGTATTACTTGAAATGGCGTTTGCATAGTGGATGCTTGGATAATTGATACCTAAGCCATTTAGGAAAGTTTTAGCTCTATCTAGACCGACCTTATTCAAAGTTTCAACGGCTGTGACATTACGTGACTGTTGAAGTGCATACTGGATTGTAATGTTTCCAAAGTAGCCTTTATCCCAGTTGTAGACGGGAGTATCAGTACCTGGATAGTTATAAGGAACATCATGTACTATAGTTGCAGTAGAGTCATAGACTCCATATTCTAAAGCGGGAGCATAGTCAGTGATTGGTTTCATAGTAGAACCCCAGTCACGGTTGGTTTCAACGGCTTGGTTGATTCCGAAAGATACATTACTTGATTGGTGACGGGCACCTAACTGAGCAATGACTTTACCATTTGTTACATCAACGATAGTAGAAGCTACTTGAAGTTCATCATCTGGATAAGCGACATACTCATCTGTGTTATAAACATCCCAAAGTCGCTGCTGAACATCTTTGTCGACATTAGTATAGACTTCCATACCTGTAGTAAGAAGGTTGTAACCAGTTTCTTGTTCAACTTGGTCGATTACTTCTTTGAGGTAGTTGTCCATATAAGCTGGATAACTATTGGCTGACTTCAAACTTTGGAGACCGTCAGTGACGGGAGTATTAATAGCTTTTTCATAATCTTCTGCACTAATGTATTTTTGCCCTTTCATTTCTGAAAGTACCAAGTTACGACGCTCTAGAGCAGCTTCTGGATGGGAATAAGGATCATATTGGTTTGGAGCTTGAGGCATTCCAGCCAAGAGTGCTAACTGTGGCAAGCTTAAGTCCTTCAAGTCTTTTCCATAGTAATTTTGGGCTGCGGTTTGCATTCCATAGTTACCGTTGGACATGTAGACTTTATTGATGTAATAGGTCAGGATTTCTTGCTTGGTTGCTTTTTGCTCTAGTTGAACGGCTAGCCAAGCTTCTTGAGCTTTACGTGACAAGGTTTGATCAGCAGTTGAAGTAGAAAAATAAGTCAATTTAATTAATTGTTGTGTCAAGGTTGAGGCACCTTGTAGACCTCCTCCTTGTAGATTTCTTAATGCTGCCCCCATGATACGAATAGTATCAACACCTCTATGGTCAAAGAAACGGTGGTCTTCGATAGACACAATTGCCTTGACTAAGTCAGTAGGAATTTCATTTGCCTGAGCATTTACGCGACGTTCAGATCCAAGGTCAGCAATCAGTTCGTTTTTGTTGTCATAAATCTTGCTAGAGGTTGTCGCAACTAATTTACTTTCAGATAAGGCTGGAGCCTTGCTAACAAAGTAGAGGAAGGCACCTCCACCTAATAGAAATAATGCGATAAATAAGGTAAGAAATGTAATTCCAATATACTTTAAGAATCGCAGAATAGTTTGTTTATTCATCTTGTTTTACCACCTAGTAAATGTTCTTTGATAATATCGAGATAGGGAATTTGAGGGAAAGCTCCTTGATTTACTAAATATCCGTATTCTTTGATATATCCAAGTGGCATTGATTTTTGGCCCTTATCTTGATGATAAAAGCGAATCAAATCAAGTGCCGGCAACAAATAAGTTTCTTGTTGAGAAGAAAAATGAAGTAGTACGAAGCAAATCCCCTGCTGTTTTAGAACTTGTTCCATATGTTGAATCTGGTGAAGATGGAAGTTTTTCATTGGAATAGCATTCTTTTGTCGTGTTTCCTTGGCTTCAAAGTCAATGTAATGTCCTCTATACACGCCAGAGTAATCTGTTGTGGAAGCTTGTCTAAAATAGGCTTCTACAATTTTGGCTCGACTACGTTGAGGATAGTCTACTCGAACAATCTGAACAGGCGTTGGCTTTTTATGGATAACTGCCATGCCATGCGTAAGATAGTAGTCGTTTGTGGCGTTGATCATCTTTTCAAAAGTCATTCCTCGATTTGCGAAATTTTTTGGTTGAGAAATGGATGTTTGGCTTTTTTTTGATGAAATTTTATGAGGATAGTTGACCATATTTCTCCTTATTGGTACAATAACATCACTCTATTATACCATAAAAATAGAAAGAAAGGTGTAAAAATGACTACAGCTTTAATTATGGGATATTCTAATTTTGACTTGGGTTTGTTTTCTGACAAGGATCCTCGTCTTAAATTGATTAAAAAAGCGATACGTAGGGATTTAGAAGCTATGGCAGAAGATGGGGTGACTTGGCTTGTATTTACAGGGACTTTGGGCTTTGAATATTGGGTTTTAGAGGTTGCTCAGGAAATGAAGACCGAATACGGTTTCCAGTTGGCCACCATTTTTGCTTTTGAAACCCATGGGGAAAATTGGAATGAAGGCAATCAGATGAAACTGAGCCAATTTAAGCAGGTCGATTTTGTCAAATATGCCTATCCTAAATATGAACATATGGGGCAACTACGAGACTACCAACGATTTTTGCTGGAAAATACTGATTTAGCTTATTTTTTCTATGACCCAGAAAATGAGACCAAATTAAAATTTATAGACAATTTGATGAAAAATCAGGAAGGTTATCGCATAAAAAGGTTAACGTTTGAAGACTTAAATGAGTTAGTAGAAAATTTTTCTGAAAAGTAAGCCTTTGACCTTGATTTTTGTTTGCCTTTTTTTATATAATAATACTATTAGAAACCGAGAATGGAGAGAGAGATGGCAGGTATTATTTTTTCAGCGAAAGATATTTTCGAGCAAGAGTTTGGACGTGAAGTCCGTGGGTATAGTAAGGTTGAAGTTGATGAATTTTTGGACGATGTCATCAAGGACTATGAAACTTATGCTGCCTTAGTCAAGTCTCTCCGTCAAGAAATTGCAGAGTTGAAGGAAGAATTGTCTCGTAAACCGAAGGCTTCACCAGTTCAAGCAGAATCTCTTGAAGCGGCAACTACAAGCTCTATGACGAATTTTGATATTTTGAAACGTTTGAATCGTCTTGAGAAAGAAGTATTTGGGAAACAAATTTTGGATAACTCTGATTTATAAGAGCTTATTTGAAAAGTGCAATTTTTGGATAATCGCGTGAGGAGAATTTCTTTTCATGAGGAAAGTCCATGCTAGCACAGGCTGTGATGCCTGTAGTGTTTGTGCTAGGCGAAACCATAAGCCTAGGGACGAGAAATCGTTACGGCAGTTGAAATGGCTAAGTTCTTGGATAGGCCAGAGTAGGCTTGAAAGTGCCACAGTGACGGAGTCTTTCTGGAAACGGAGAGAGTGGAACGCGGTAAACCCCTCAAGCTAGCAACCCAAATTTTGGTCGGGGCATGGAGTACACGGAAACGAACGTAGTGCTCTGACTGCTACCAGCTGTAGGCTGTTAGTGGTAGACAGATGATTATCGAAGGAAGTGGTCCTAGTCGCTTCTGGAACAAAACATGGCTTATAGAAAATTGCATATAGGTTGGGGCTGAGAAAACTTTCTCAACCTCATTTTTTAAAGTGGACATATAGAAAGGTCTTATAAGACTGAAAATGAAAAAAGAATTTAATTTAATCGCTACTGCTGCGGCGGGTCTTGAGGCTGTTGTGGGACGTGAAGTGCGAGAGCTTGGCTACGATTGTCAGGTTGAAAATGGACGTGTTCGTTTTCAAGGAGATGTGAGAGCCATTATCGAAACCAACCTCTGGCTTCGGGCAGCAGACCGTATCAAAATTATCGTAGGAACGTTCCCAGCTAAGACTTTTGAGGAGCTCTTTCAAGGAGTTTTCGCCTTAGATTGGGAAAATTATTTACCGCTTGGAGCTCGGTTCCCAATTTCAAAAGCTAAATGTGTGAAATCTAAATTACACAATGAACCCAGTGTTCAGGCTATTTCAAAGAAGGCCGTTGTCAAGAAATTGCAGAAACACTACGCCCGTCCAGAAGGAGTTCCTCTGATGGAAACTGGTCCAGAGTTTAAAATTGAGGTCTCTATTCTTAAAGACATAGCAACTGTCATGATTGATACGACAGGGACTAGCCTCTTTAAACGTGGTTATCGTACGGAAAAAGGTGGCGCTCCCATAAAGGAAAATATGGCAGCAGCTATTTTGCAACTCTCTAACTGGTATCCAGACAAGCCCTTGATTGATCCAACCTGTGGTTCAGGAACTTTCTGTATCGAGGCAGTTATGATTGCCAGAAAGATGGCTCCAGGTCTGCGTCGCTCCTTTGCCTTTGAGGAATGGAACTGGATTAGCGATCGCTTGATTCAAGAAGTTCGCACAGAAGCAGCTAAGAAAGTGGATCGTGAGCTTGAGCTAGATATCATGGGCTGTGATATCGATGCACGTATGGTGGAAATTGCTAAGGCCAATGCTCAGGCAGCAGGTGTTGTAGGAGATATTACCTTTAAGCAGATGCGCGTGCAGGATTTGCGTTCTGATAAAATAAATGGAGTGATTATCTCTAACCCACCTTATGGTGAACGCTTGTCAGATGATGCAGGGGTTACCAAGCTTTATGCTGAGATGGGTCAAGTATTTGCTCCTCTGAAAACGTGGAGCAAGTTTATCTTAACCAGTGATGAAGCCTTTGAGACCAAGTACGGTAGTCAGGCGGATAAGAAACGTAAGTTGTACAACGGAACTTTAAAAGTTGATTTGTATCAATATTTTGGTCAGCGTGTTAAACGTCAGGAAGTAAAGTAGGAAGGAAAACTCATGAGTAAGAAAAGACGGAATCGTCATAAAAAAGAAAACCAAGAACCGCGATTTGATTTTGATGAAGCAAAAGAGTTAACAGTTGGTCAAGCTATTCGTAAAAATGAAGAAGTGGAAGCAGGAGTCTTGCCTGAAGATTCTATCTTGGACAAGTATGTGAAACAACATAAAGATGAAATTGAGGCAGATAAGTTTGAAACACGTCAGTTTAGCAAGGATGATTTAGTTGAAAAAGAAGAGGTAGAGGAGACTCAGACTCTGGATAATTTGCTTCAAGAGCTTCGTGAGGAAACAGGAGTAACTTCTCCAGCTCCAGAAGATGAATTGCGTCAGTTTGATGATTTAGAATTAACACGAGTTTCAGAAGCTCCTCTTGTCGAAGAATTTGAGAAGGAAGAGGTACCATTAGTTGGAACGGAAGAGGCTCTCACGCGTTCTCGAGTCACAGATAGTGAAGATGGAAAAAGTAAGAAGAAATGGGTGCTTTACGGTATTCTAGCAGCCTTAGTGGTTCTTATCCTTGGAACTGGTTATTATGTTTATCGTCAAGTGGCTCGTTCGACCAAGGAAATCCAAACTTCTCAATCAACTACAAATACGCAGTCAGATGCGGAAGAATTCAATAATTTATATGATGCCTTCTATACAGATAGCAACAAAACGGCTTTGAAGAATAGCCAGTTTGATAAGTTGAGTCAACTCAAGACCTTGCTTGATAAGCTAGAAGGTAGTCGTGAACATACGCTTGCAAAATCTAAGTATGATAGTCTAGCAACTCAAATCAAGGCCATTCAAGATGTCAATGCTCAATTTGAGAAGCCAGCTATTGTGGATGGTGTCTTGGATACCAATGCTAAAGCTAAATCGGATGCCAAATTTACAGATATTAAAACTGGAAATACGGAGCTAGATAAATTGCTAGATAAGGCTATCAGTCTAGGAAAGAGCCAGCAAACAAGTACTTCAAGTTCAACTGAATCTAGCAGCTCAAGCTCTAGTAAAGCAAGTGAAAATACAGCTAGTGAGACAAGCCCAAGTAGCTCAAACTCTGCATCAACGGAGACTAGAAGTTCTCGTAGTGAAGTCAATATGGGCGTATCAAGTGCAGGAGTTGCTGTTCAAAGAAGTGCCAGTCGTGTTTCTTACAATCAGTCTGCTATTGATGACAGTAATAACTCTGCTTGGGATTTCGCTGATGGCGTTTTGGAACAAATTCTAGCGACTTCACGTTCACGTGGCTATATCACTGGCAACCAATACATCCTCGAACGTGTCAATATCGTTAATGGCAATGGTTATTACAACCTCTACAAGCCAGATGGAACCTATCTCTTTACCCTTAACTGTAAGACAGGATACTTTGTTGGAAATGGTTCTGGACATGCGGATGACTTGGACTACTAAGCAGTCGTTACAAAATTCTTTCTTTTCAAAAGTAAAAATGATAAAATAAAACAAATTAAACAAGAGGAGTGTCAAATGACAAAAGCTAACTTTGGTGTCGTTGGTATGGCCGTAATGGGTCGTAACCTTGCCCTTAATATTGAATCTCGTGGTTACACAGTTGCTATCTACAACCGTAGTAAAGAAAAAACTGAAGATGTGATTGCTTGCCATCCTGAAAAGAACTTTGTACCAAGCTATGATGTTGAAAGTTTTGTAAACTCAATCGAAAAACCTCGTCGTATCATGCTCATGGTTCAAGCTGGACCTGGTACAGATGCTACTATCCAAGCCCTTCTTCCACACCTTGACAAGGGTGATATCTTGATTGACGGAGGAAACACTTTCTACAAAGATACCATCCGTCGTAATGAAGAATTGGCAAACTCAGGTATCAACTTTATCGGTACTGGGGTTTCTGGTGGTGAGAAAGGTGCCCTTGAAGGTCCTTCTATCATGCCTGGTGGACAAAAAGAAGCCTACGAATTGGTTGCGGATGTTCTTGAAGAAATCTCAGCTAAAGCACCAGAAGATGGCAAACCATGTGTGACTTACATCGGTCCTGATGGAGCTGGTCACTATGTGAAAATGGTTCACAACGGTATCGAGTATGGTGACATGCAATTGATCGCAGAAAGCTATGACTTGATGCAACACTTGCTTGGCCTTTCTGCAGAAGATATGGCTGAAATCTTTACTGAGTGGAACAAGGGTGAATTGGACAGCTACTTGATCGAAATCACAGCTGATATCTTGAGCCGTAAAGACGATGAAGGCCAAGACGGACCAATCGTAGACTACATCCTTGATGCTGCAGGTAACAAGGGAACTGGTAAATGGACTAGCCAATCATCACTTGACCTTGGTGTGCCATTGTCACTCATTACTGAGTCAGTATTTGCACGTTACATCTCTACTTACAAAGAAGAACGTGTGCATGCTAGCAATGTTCTTCCGAAACCAGCTGCCTTCAAATTTGAAGGAGACAAGGCTGAGTTGATTGAAAAGATCCGTCAAGCCCTTTACTTCTCAAAAATCATTTCATACGCACAAGGTTTTGCGCAATTGCGTGTAGCTTCTAAAGAAAATAACTGGAACTTGCCATTTGCAGACATCGCATCTATCTGGCGTGATGGCTGTATCATCCGTTCTCGTTTCTTGCAAAAGATTACAGATGCTTACAACCGTGATGCAGACCTTGCGAACCTTCTTTTGGATGAATACTTCTTGGATGTTACTGCTAAGTACCAACAAGCAGTGCGTGATATCGTAGCTCTTGCTGTTCAAGCTGGTGTACCAGTGCCAACCTTCTCAGCAGCTATTACTTACTATGATAGCTACCGTTCAGCTGACCTTCCAGCTAACTTGATTCAAGCGCAACGTGACTACTTTGGTGCCCACACTTACCAACGTAAAGACAAAGAAGGAACCTTCCACTACTCTTGGTATGACGAAAAATAAGTAGGTCTGCCATGGGGAAACGGATTTTATTACTTGAGAAAGAACGAAATCTAGCTCATTTTTTAAGTTTGGAACTCCAAAAAGAGCAATACCGAGTTGATCAGGTTGAGGAGGGGCAAAAAGCCCTCTCCATGGCTCTTCAGACAGACTATGACTTGATTTTATTGAATGCTCGTCTGGGGGATATGACAGCCCAGGATTTTGCAGATAGGCTGAGTCGGACTAAGCCAGCTTCAGTCATCATGGTCTTGGATCATCGTGAAGAATTGCAAGACCAGCTTGAGACAATCCAACGCTTTGCCGTTTCTTACATCTATAAGCCAGTAATTATTGATAATCTGGTAGCTCGTATTTCAGCGATTTTCCGAGGTCGGGACTTCATCGACCAACACTGTAGTCAGATGAAGGTTCCAACATCTTACCGCAATTTGCGTATGGATGTAGAACATCATACCGTTTATCGTGGCGAGGAGATGATTGCTCTGACTCGTCGTGAGTATGACCTTTTGGCTACTCTTATGGGAAGCAAGAAAGTTCTGACTCGTGAGCAGTTGTTGGAAAGTGTCTGGAAGTATGAAAGTGCGACCGAAACGAATATCGTGGATGTCTATATCCGTTATCTACGTAGCAAGCTGGATGTAAAAGGTCAGAAAAGCTACATTAAAACCGTGCGTGGTGTCGGTTACACCATGCAAGAATAGAAAAGCAGTTGCAGTTTTGTAACTGCTTTTTTGAGGAAATTCTATATATTGACATGTAATTGAATCTTTGCTACAATCAGTTATGGAGGATAGGTCTAATGAAAATCATAAAAAAATTGATGCAAATTGCATTATCAGTTTTTTTCTTTAGCTTACTGGCAACAAGTGCAGTATTGGCGGATACTATAGGTGGACAGTTTGTTGATAAAGATAATAGAAAATATTATATAAAAGATGACCATAAAGCAATCTATTGGCATAAAATAGACGGTAAAACCTACTATTTTGGTGATAGTGGAGAAATGGTAGTTGGTTGGCAATACTTAGAAATCCCTGGGACAGGTTATCGTGATGATTTATTTGATAATCGACCAGTTTTTGAAATTGCCCTTCAACCGAAGTGGTACTACTTTGGACAAGATGGTGTCCTACAAGAATTTGTTGGATGGAAACAATTAGAAGTTAAGGATTCGTTAAATGTTGGTAAAAAACATGGTGAGGGCTTTGAAGGCCCAGAAGTTCTTAAATTAGCAAATTATTACTTTGCTCAAGACCATTCTTTAAAAACAGGTTGGCTTTATGATCAATCCAACTGGTATTACCTAGTAAAAACAGCTTACTTAGGGAAAGACTACTTTGGTGGTGAAAGATGTACAGGCTGGATCAATGATAACTCAACTTGGTACTATCTAGATCCAACAAGTGCTGCAATGCAAACTGGTTGGGAACAACTTGGCAATAAGTGGTACTACCTCCGTTCATCAGGTGCCATGGCAACTGGTTGGTATCAGGAAGGCTCAACTTGGTATTATTTAGACCAGTCAAATGGTGATATGAAAACTGGATGGCAATACCTTGGTAACAAGTGGTACTATCTTCGTTCATCAGGAGCTATGGTCACTGGCTGGTTCCAGGTCGGCAGTAAATGGTACTACGCTTATAGCTCAGGTGCTTTAGCAGTGAATACGACTGTAGATGGCTATTCTGTCAATTATAATGGCGAATGGGTTCAATAATGAAAGAGGCGATTGTGAATGGAAACAATCGCTTTTTTTGTGAAAATATAATAAAATAGATAGGAGAAAATAAATACTTGTAGGAAAAAATAATACTCTTCGAAAATCAAATTCAAACCACGTCAGCGTCGCCTTACCGTACTCAAGTACAGCCTGCGGCTAGCTTCCTAGTTTGCCTTTTGATTTTCATTGAGTATGAGACGGTCTTTCCGTCTAGCTAAAAGGAAAACATGACAAAAAAAGTGGGTGTCGGTCAGGCACATAGTAAAATAATTTTAATAGGGGAGCATGCGGTCGTTTACGGTTATCCTGCCATTTCCCTGCCTCTTTTGGAGGTGGTGGTAACTTGTAAGGTAGTTCCTGCAGCGAGTCCTTGGCGTCTCTATGAGGAGGATACCTTGTCCATGGCAGTTTATGCTTCGCTGGAGTATTTGGATATCAAAGAAGCCTGCATTCGCTGTGAGATTGACTCGGCTATCCCTGAAAAACGGGGAATGGGTTCGTCAGCGGCTATCAGCATAGCGGCCATTCGTGCGGTTTTTGACTACTATCAGGCTGATCTGCCTCATGATGTACTAGAAATCTTGGTCAATCGGGCTGAGATGATTGCCCATATGAATCCGAGTGGTTTGGATGCTAAGACCTGTCTCAGTGACCAGCCTATTCGCTTTATTAAGAACGTAGGATTTACAGAGCTTGAGATGAATCTATCCGCATATTTGGTGATTGCAGATACGGGCGTTTATGGTCATACTCGTGAAGCCATCCAAGTGGTTCAAAACAAGGGCAAGGATGCCCTGCAGTTTTTGCATGCCCTGGGAGAATTGACCCAGCAAGCAGAAGAAGCGATTTCACAAAAAGATGCTGAAGGACTGGGACAAATCCTTAGTCAAGCGCATTTACATCTAAAAGAAATTGGTGTCAGTAGCCCTGAGGCAGATTCTTTAGTTGAAACGGCTCTTAGCCATGGTGCTCTGGGGTCCAAGATGAGCGGTGGTGGGCTAGGAGGCTGTATCATAGCCTTGGCAGCCGATTTGACACAAGCTCAAGAACTAGCTGAAAGATTAGAAGAGAAAGGAGCTGTTCAGACATGGATAGAGAACCTGTAACAGTACGTTCCTACGCAAATATTGCTATTATCAAATATTGGGGAAAGAAAAAAGAAAAAGAGATGGTGCCTGCTACAAGCAGTATTTCTTTGACTTTGGAGAATATGTACACAGAGACAACCTTGTCATCTCTTCCGACGGATGCAATAGCTGATGCCTTTTATATCAATGGTCAACTACAAAATGAGGCGGAGCATGCCAAGATGAGCAAGATTATCGACCGTTACCGTCCAGAAGGTGAGGGCTTTGTCCGTATTGATACTCAGAACAATATGCCTACCGCAGCAGGCTTGTCCTCAAGTTCTAGCGGTTTGTCCGCCTTGGTCAAAGCTTGCAATGCTTATTTCAAGCTTGGATTGGATAGAAGTCAGTTGGCACAGGAAGCCAAGTTTGCTTCAGGCTCTTCTTCTCGGAGTTTTTATGGACCACTCGGTGCCTGGGACAAGGATAGCGGAGAAATTTACCCGGTAGAGACAGACCTGAAACTAGCTATGATTATGTTGGTGCTAGAGGATAAGAAAAAACCAATCTCTAGCCGTGACGGGATGAAACTTTGTGTGGAAACCTCGACGACCTTTGATGACTGGGTGTGTCAGTCTGAGAAGGATTATCAGGATATGCTGCTTTATCTCAAAGAGAATGACTTTGCCAAGGTTGGGGAATTAACGGAGAAAAATGCCCTGGCTATGCACGCTACGACCAAAACAGCATCACCAGCCTTTTCTTATCTGACCGATGCAAGCTATGAAGCCATGGACTTTGTCCGTCAGCTTCGCGAGCAAGGAGAATCCTGCTACTTTACCATGGATGCAGGTCCCAATGTCAAGGTCCTATGTCAAGAGAAAGACTTGGAGCATTTATCAGAAATCTTCGGTCAGCGTTACCGCTTGATTGTGTCAAAAACAAAGGATTTGAGCCAAGATGATTGCTGTTAAAACTTGCGGAAAACTCTATTGGGCAGGTGAATATGCTATTCTAGAACCAGGGCAGTTGGCCTTGATAAAGGCCATTCCCATCTATATGAAGGGCGAGATTGCTTTTTCTGATAGTTACCGTATCTACTCAGATATGTTTGGTTTCGCAGTGGATTTGACGCCGAATCCTGACTACAGCTTGATTCAAGAAACGATTGCTTTAGTGGAAGATTTCCTGATTTATCGAGGTCAAACTTTAAAACCTTTTTCTCTAGAAATCCGAGGAAAAATGGAACGAGAAGGGAAAAAGTTTGGTTTAGGTTCTAGTGGCAGCGTCGTTGTCTTGGTTGTCAAAGCTCTGCTAGCTCTATATAATCTTTCTGTTAATCAGGGCCTCTTATTCAAGCTGGCTAGTGCTGTCTTGCTCAAGCGCGGAGACAATGGTTCTATGGGGGACCTTGCCTGTATTGTGGCAGAGGAATTGGTTCTTTACCAGTCATTTAATCGCCAGAAGGTGGCTACTTGGTTGGAAGAAGAAAACTTAGCGACTGTTTTAGAGCGTGATTGGGGCTTTTCAATCTCACACGTACAACCTGCCCTAGAATGTGATTTCCTAGTGGGATGGACCAAGGAAGTGGCTGTATCGAGTCACATGGTCCAGCAAATCAAGCAAAACATCAATCAGAATTTTTTAAGTTCCTCAAAAGCAATGGTAGCTACTTTGGTAGAATCCTTGGAGCAAGGAAAAGCCGAAAAAGTGATCGAGCAAGTAGAAGTAGCCAGCAAGCTCTTAGAAGGCTTGAGCGCAGATATTTACACGCCTTCGCTTAGACAGCTGAAAGAAGCCAGTCAAGATTTGCAGGCTGTTGCCAAGAGTAGTGGCGCTGGTGGTGGTGATTGTGGTATTGCCTTGAGTTTTGATGAGCAATCAACTGAAACCCTAAAAAACCGTTGGGCCGATCTGGGGATTGAGCTCTTATACCAAGAAAGGATAGGACATGACGACAAATCGTAAGGACGAGCATATCCGCTATGCCCTTGAGCAGAAAAGTTCCTATAATAGCTTTGATGAGGTGGAGTTGATTCATTCTTCCCTGCCTCTTTATGACCTGGGTGAGATTGATTTGTCTACAGAATTTGCGGGTCGAAAGTGGGATTTTCCTTTTTATATCAATGCCATGACAGGTGGAAGCGATAAGGGAAGAGAAATAAATCAAAAGCTGGCTCAGGTGGCGGAAGCCTGTGGGATTTTATTTGTAACGGGCTCTTATAGTGCGGCTCTCAAAGATCCATCAGATGCCTCTTTTTCTGTCAAGTCTAGTCATCCAAATCTCCTTCTTGGAACCAATATTGGATTGGACAAGCCTGTCGAGTTAGGACTTCAGACTGTAGAAGAGATGAATCCTCTTCTCTTGCAAGTCCATGTCAACGTCATGCAGGAATTGCTCATGCTTGAGGGAGAAAGGAAGTTCAGAAGCTGGCAATCGCATCTGGCAGACTATAGCAAGCAAATCCCTGTTCCTATTGTCCTAAAGGAAGTGGGCTTTGGAATGGATGTGAAGACCATCGAGAGAGCCTATGGATTGGGTGTTCGAACTGTTGACCTATCAGGTCGTGGCGGTACCAGCTTTGCCTATATCGAAAACCGTCGCAGTGGTCAACGTGACTACCTCAATCAATGGGGGCAATCTACTATGCAGGCCCTTATCAATGCCCAAGACTGGAAAGACAAGGTTGAACTCTTGGTCAGTGGTGGCGTTCGGAATCCGCTGGATATGATTAAGTGTTTGGTCTTTGGTGCCAAGGCTGTAGGACTGTCTCGAACAATTCTGGAATTGATTGAAACCTATTCAATTGAAGAAGTGATTGGCATTGTCCAAGGCTGGAAAGCAGATCTACGCTTGATCATGTGTGCCCTTAACTGTGCCACCATAGCAGATCTACAAAAAGTAGACTATCTTCTTTATGGAAAATTAAAAGAAGCAAAGGATCAGATGAAAAAGGCGTAACCACCGCCTTTTTTTCCATCCTCAGACTGAGGTGACTTTTTTGAATTGTGATAAAATAGAAGGGAGAGGATGAACCTATGAGAAAATTTAAAATCTTTTTATTTATCGAAGCCTGTCTTCTGACAGGAGCTCTGATTTTGATGGTATCAGAGCATTTTTCGCGTTTTCTGCTAATTTTATTCCTCTTTTTGCTTTTGATTCGCTATTACACTGGTAAAGAGGGCAATAATCTTCTTTTGGTGGTGGCAACCATTCTCTTCTTTTTCATCGTCATGCTCAATCCTTTTGTGATTCTAGCTATTTTTGTTGCGGTCATCTATAGCCTCTTTCTTATTTATCCGATGATGAACCAGGAAAAAGAACAGACCAATTTGGTGTTTGAAGAGGTGGTGACGGTTAAGAAGGAGAAAAATCGTTGGTTTGGGAATCTCCATCATTTTTCAAGTTATCAAACTTGCCAGTTTGATGATATCAATCTCTTTCGTCTCATGGGCAAGGACACCATTCATCTTGAGAGAGTTATCCTAACCAATCATGACAATGTCATTATCCTCAGAAAGATGGTAGGAACGACCAAAATCATTGTGCCTGTAGATGTAGAAGTCAGTCTCAGTGTTAATTGTCTATATGGGGATTTGAATTTTTTCAATCAGCCCAAGCGAGCCCTTCGCAATGAACACTATCATCAGGAAACGAAAGACTATCTCAAGAGTAACAAGAGTGTAAAGATTTTCTTGACTACTATGATTGGGGATGTGGAGGTGGTCAGAGGATGAAAAAACAAGCCTATGTAATCATTGTCATTACCTCCTTCCTGTTTGTCTTATTTTTCTCCCACAGCTTGATGGAAATCCTTGATTTTGACTGGTCTATTTTCTTGCACGATGTCGAAAAAACAGAAAAATTTGTCTTTTTGTTGTTGGTATTCAGCATGTCCCTGACCTTTCTCTTAGCCCTGTTTTGGAGAGGTATCGAAGAGCTTTCTCTAAGAAAAATGCAGACTAATCTCAAGCGTTTGTTGGCAGGGCAAGAAGTGGTTCAAGTTGCAGATCCAGATTTGGATGCCAGTTTCAAGTCTTTGTCAGGTAAACTTAATCTTTTGACAGAAGCTCTTCAAAAGGCTGAAAATAACAGCCTTTCTAGGGAAGAGGAAATCATAGAGAAGGAACGGAAGCGGATTGCTCGGGATTTGCACGATACAGTCAGTCAGGAGTTGTTTGCGGCCCACATGATTTTATCGGGTATCAGTCAGCAGGCTTTGAAATTGGATAGAGAAAAGATGCAGACCCAGTTGCAAAGTGTTGCGGCCATCCTAGAGACTGCTCAGAAAGATCTACGTGTCTTGCTCTTGCATTTGCGACCAGTTGAGTTGGAAGAGAAGAGTTTGGTTGAGGGGATTCAAATCCTCTTAAAAGAGCTTGAGGACAAGAGTGAGCTCAAGGTTAGTTTCAAGCAAAATGTAACGAAATTGCCTAAGAAAATCGAGGAGCATATCTTCCGTATCCTGCAAGAGTTGATCAGCAATACCCTTCGCCATGCCCAGGCCTCTTGTTTGGATGTCTATCTCTATCAGACAGATTTTGAATTGCAACTGAAGGTGGTGGACAATGGGATTGGTTTCCAGTTGGGAAGTTTAGATGACCTGAGTTATGGACTCCGCAATATCAAGGAGCGGGTTGAAGATATGGCAGGGACGGTTCAGTTATTAACAGCTCCCAAGCAAGGACTGGCAGTTGATATCCGTATTCCCCTGTTAGATGAGGAATGATGAAGGAGTAAAGATGAAAATTTTACTAGTAGATGACCATGAAATGGTTCGATTGGGCTTGAAAAGCTACTTTGACCTCCAAGACGATGTAGAAGTTGTGGGCGAGGCGTCCAACGGGTCTCAAGGCATTGATTTAGCCTTGGAATTACGTCCAGATGTCATTGTCATGGATATTGTCATGCCTGAGATGAATGGGATTGATGCGACCTTGGCTATCCTCAAAGAATGGCCTGAAGCCAAGATTTTGATTGTGACTTCGTACTTGGACAATGAAAAAATCATGCCGGTCTTAAATGCCGGTGCTCGGGGCTATATGCTCAAGACTTCTAGTGCAGATGAATTGCTACACGCTGTTCGTAAGGTGTCTGCTGGTGAGTTGGCTATTGAACAAGAGGTCAGCAAGAAGGTCGAATACCACCGCAATCACATAGAACTACATGAGGACTTGACTGCGCGTGAGCGAGATGTTCTCCAACTCATCGCTAAAGGATATGAAAATCAGCGTATCGCTGATGAACTTTTTATCTCTCTCAAGACGGTCAAGACTCATGTGTCCAATATCCTTGCCAAACTTGAAGTCAGCGATCGTACCCAGGCTGCAGTCTATGCCTTTCAGCACCACTTAGTGGGGCATGAGGAGTTCTAATAGTTATGTAAAAATAATGTTGGAGAAATGGCTGAGTTGAGTACCAAAGAAGCAAGCAAGTACCTCTCCTATAGTTGAAAAGCGCATTCATTACTTGAAAAAAGTCGTCCATTTATGTTATAATAGACTGTATTTAAAAAATTTTAAGGAGAAATGACAGAATGTCTGTATCATTTGAAAACAAAGAAACAAACCGTGGTGTCTTGACTTTCACTATCTCTCAAGACCAAATCAAACCAGAATTGGACCGTGTCTTCAACTCAGTGAAGAAATCTCTTAATGTTCCAGGTTTCCGTAAAGGTCATCTTCCACGTCCTATCTTTGACAAAAAATTTGGTGAAGAGTCACTTTACCAAGACGTTATGAACGCTCTTTTGCCAAACGCTTATGAAGTAGCTGTAAAAGAAGCTGGTCTTGAAGTTGTTGCTCAACCAAAAATTGATGTAACTTCAATGGAAAAAGGTCAAGATTGGGTTATCACTGCTGAAGTTGTTACAAAACCTGAAGTAAAATTGGGTGACTACAAAAACCTTGAAGTATCAGTAGATGTAGAAAAAGAAGTAACTGATGCTGATGTTGAAGAGCGTATTGAACGCGAACGCAACAACTTGGCTGAATTGGTTATCAAAGAAGCTGCTGCTGAAAACGGTGACACTGTTGTCATCGACTTTGTTGGTTCTATCGATGGTGTTGAATTTGACGGCGGAAAAGGTGAAAACTTCTCACTTGGACTTGGTTCAGGTCAATTCATCCCAGGTTTCGAAGACCAATTGGTAGGTCACTCAGCTGGTGAAACTGTTGATGTTATCGTAACATTCCCAGAAGACTACCAAGCAGAAGACCTTGCAGGTAAAGAAGCTAAATTCGTAACAACTATCCACGAAGTAAAAGCTAAAGAAGTTCCAGCTCTTGACGATGAGCTTGCAAAAGACATCGACGAAGAAGTTGAAACACTTGCTGAATTGAAAGAAAAATACCGCAAAGAATTGGCTGCTGCTAAAGAAGAAGCTTACAAAGATGCAGTTGAAGGTGCAGCAATTGATAAAGCTGTAGAAAACGCTGAAATCGTAGAACTTCCAGAAGAAATGATCCACGAAGAAGTTCACCGTTCAGTAAATGAATTCCTTGGAAACTTGCAACGTCAAGGTATCAACCCTGACATGTACTTCCAAATCACTGGAACTACTCAAGAAGACCTTCACAAACAATACGAAGCAGAAGCTGAGTCACGTACTAAGACTAACCTTGTTATTGAAGCAGTTGCGAAAGCTGAAGGATTTGACGCTTCAGAAGAAGAAATCCAAAAAGAAATCGAGCAATTGGCAGCAGATTACAACATGGAAGTTGCACAAGTACAAAGCTTGCTTTCAGCTGATATGTTGAAACACGATATCACAATCAAAAAAGCTGTTGAATTGATTACAAGCACAGCAACAGTTAAATAATCTTATACTCTTCGAAAATCTCTTCAAACCACGTCAGCGTCGCCTTACCGTACTCAAGTACAGCTTGCGGCTAGCTTCCTAGTTTGCTCTTTGATTTTCATTGAGTATTAATAAACAAAAATCCCACCTGAATTGGTGGGTTTTCTTATGCACTATTTTCCAAAAATCTCTTTGAGGTTTGCGTCTGTAATTCCAATCATGACTGGGATGCTGTCCCAGTTTTCTTCGGTTAGGATGTAGGATTGTTCAGAGATACTTGATGTGGCAGTTTCAGAGACAGCTGGTTGCTTTTCTTCAACATTCTCCAATAAATCACTGAAGCGTTTAATCAGATAGGTTTTTCGGGCAGTTCCGATATGTTGGGTAGCATAATCAAAGGCCTGTAATTCGCCTAATAAGATAATCTTGCTTTTGGCGCGTGTAATGGCTGTATAGATGAGATTGCGCTCCAGCATACGCTTGCTAGCACTGGTGATAGGCAGGATAACAACAGGAAACTCACTTCCCTGGGACTTATGGATGCTCATGGCATAGGCCAAGCGGATCTTGTACCATTCGTTACGCGGGTAAGAGACTTCATTGCCATCAAAATCAATGACAATCTCGTCTTGTTTAGACTCGGTATATTTACCAGGAATCAGGTCTGTGATAGCTCCCAAATCTCCATTAAAGACATTAATTTCAGCATCGTTGACTAAATGAATGACCTTGTCGCCCTTACGATAATGGCACTGGGGAGCTTCAAAACTAAGTTGGTCTTTTTGTGGTGGGTTAAGGAGGTCTTGCATGAGCTGATTGATGGCATCAATCCCTGCCGTCCCTCTGTACATGGGAGCCAGAACTTGGATATCACGGGCAGGAATACCACTTCTGAGGGCAGCGCCTAAGATTTTTTCAATCGTAGCTGGAATATGGCCACTAGCAATTTCAAAGTAGGAACGGTCTGCTTTTTTCTGGGTGAAATCAGCTGGCAAGATTCCCTGTCGAATTTGACTAGCTAGGGTGACGATGGTTGATTCTTCGCTTTGTCGGTAAATTTTTTCCAAGCGAGTCTGAGGAATCAAGGAAATATGAAGCAGATCAGCTAGAACTTGACCGGGACTGACAGACGGTAGCTGATCGCTGTCGCCCACGATGAGGATTTTACTGTTAGAAGAGATGTTGGAGAAGAGTTGGTTGGCCAGCCAAGTGTCCACCATGGAGAATTCATCCACGATAATAAAGTCAGCATCTAGATAATCTTCCAGATGACTGGTATCATCGTCGCCTGTCATTCCTAAGTGGCGGTGTATGGTCGCGCTAGGCAAGCCTGTTAATTCGTTCATGCGTCGAGCTGCTCGTCCAGTTGGAGCGGCAAGAAGAATGGGCAGGTTGCTTTTTTTCCTGAGGTCAAGTCCTTCTAAAAGGGCGTAAACAGCGATGATCCCATTGATAACAGTTGTCTTACCAGTACCGGGCCCACCTGTCAGGATAAAGACCTTGTTCTGGATAGCGTCGCAGATAGCTTGTTTTTGAATTCTATCATAGTGGATTCCCAGATCTTCCTCTACAGTAGTGATATGTTTTTGAATGGTTTCTAAATCATGACTCTTCTGTTTTCCTTTTTCAAGGATACGAACCAAGTGACTGCGGATGCCTTCCTCAGCGAAAAAGAGGCTGTTGTCAAAAATTTTGGTATCAACCTGCTGAACCTTGTCTTCTTCAATCAGGTAGGAGAGCTCTTGGGCCACTTGGCTGGGGTCCAGTTCCACGGGGCGGGAAGATTCAAGGAGAGTAAGGGTTTGTTCTAGCAAATCCCGTGCTTCAACATAGGTGTCCCCTGTTTCCATACAGGCCTGAAAAAGACTATGTACTAGACCGGCACGAAAGCGTTCAGGAGCCTGACTTTCGATACCTAGTTCTTCCGCTAATTGGTCAGCAATGGTAAAGCCCAAGCCCTTGATATCCTCAACCAATTGGTAGGGATAATTTTCAACCACATTAAGGGTTTCTTCCTTGTAAAAGTCTTGAATTTGAAAGGCTAGTTTATTGGGAATACCGTAGTTGGCTAGTTTGGCCAAAACCATCTCCGTTCCGTAGTTGAGACGGAGAGTGGAGACGAAAGCCTCGCGATTTTTGGCAGATAGTCCTGCAATGCCTTCTAGCTTTTCTGGGTGTTGCAGAATTTCGTCAATGGTATTGTCGCCATAGGTATCCACGATTTTCTGAGCAGTCTTGAGACCAATCCCCTTGAAATGGCTACTTGAAAAGTACTTGACCAAGCCCTTGCTAGTTGGTTTTGCGCGTTCATATCGGCTGATTTGCAGTTGTTCCCCATACTTGGAGTGCTGGACAATTTGTCCCCAAAAAGTATAGTCTTCTCCCTCAATCACATCAGCTATAGTGCCCGTGACAATGATTTCAAAATCATCAAAATTCTCTGCGTCTGTATCGTCGATTTCTAGGAGGAGGATACGATAAAAATTGCTGGGATTTTCAAAAATAATCCGTTCAATGGTTCCTGAAAAATAAACTTCCATAAGATTCCTTTGCATAAATAGGTGAGAGTTAATACTCTTCGAAAATCAAATTCAAACCACGTCAGCTTCGCCTTGCCGTACTCAAGTACAGCCTGCGGCTAGCTTCCTAGTTTGCTCTTTGATTTTCATTGAGTATAACTTTGTTTCTATCTTAATCAAACTGGATAGTGAATAATCATATTCTCACGATAGAAGAAGAGGCTGAGATTGGTGATTCTCGGCCTCTTCGATTTCTTAAAATGTTCCGATACGGGTGATTGGCCAGAAGCGGAATTTAGCTTCCCCTGTGATATCTTTTGCTTTGAAGGTACCTACGTGGCGGCTGTCGCTTGAAACCAAGCGGTCATCTCCGAGGAGAAGGTATTCTCCTTCTGGGACAGTAAAGCTAAAGTTGGTGTTGTAATTGACATCAACTGTGAAGGCTTGGGCTTTTTCAGCAATACTTCTAAAGAAAGTTCCTTTATTTCCTTCAAAACCCTTGCCTGAGTAAGTGCTTTGGAGTTTGTCATCCTTGAAACGTTTGATGTAGTCAGCTAGGTAAGGTTCGTCCGTCTCTTTGTCATTGATGTAAAGTTTATCGTTTTCGTAACGGATGGTGTCGCCAGGCATTCCGATGACACGCTTGACGATGTCCTTATTACCATCTTCCTCATGGGCAACCACGATATCAAAACGGTCAATAGGGAGGTGTTTGACAACAAAGAGGATTTCGCCATCCGCTAGGGTAGGATCCATGGAATGCCCTTCTACGCGAACATTGCTCCAAAAAAAGATACGACTTAAAGCTAGTAATGACAGAATTAGGAGGAACAATCCCCACTCTTTTAAGAAATTTTTAAATGAATTCATAACTTACCTTTCTAAGCGTTTTTTCGCTTTTTCAGTATTTTTAAAGTGCAGTTTGGCGCAGAAGTTGAGTCCCTGCATACCATAGGCTTGCAAAATCTGGCTAGCTACCTTGTCAGAAGCCGTTCCAGCTCCACTTGGAAGTTGATAGCCCAGTTCTCGTCCCAGATTTTCAAGATTTTCCAGAAAGAGATCACGCGCAATGACAGAAGAAACTGCGACAGCCAAGTATTTGCCCTCAGCCTTTTCTTCTAAGCTGATAGGATTGCTGAAACGATTGGCCTCTTGTGCCAAGTACTTGTCATAATTTTTAGCACTGGTAAAGGCATCAATCACAATTTTCTCAGGCTGAATGCCTTTTTGAAGAAGGAGATAGATAGCCTGGTTATGGAGGGCTACCTTAACAGAAACAGCGTTGTAGCGGTCTCCGATGACCTCGTTGTACTTGCTTGGTGAGAGAAGTAGTGCCTGGTGCTGGATTTTTTCTTTGAGGATAGGGGCAATCTGACGGATCTTTTGGTCTGTCAGAGTCTTAGAATCCCCCACACCTAGTTTTCGCAAGAAGGCATGCTGGTCAGGTGTGACAAAGGAAGCCACAACTGCAAGCCCACCAAAGTAGGAACCATTCCCTACCTCATCTGTCCCAATCAAAGGGAAATTTTGACCCCTGTTTTCCTCTAAAACCTGATAGCCAAAGAAACTAGCATATTTCTCGGCTCCTTCCCCCTGAAGCAAGACCTTTCCAGAAGTATAGATAGAAACGGTAGCTTGAGGTAGTCGTAAAAAGTAGCGAATATAGGGATTCTTGCTGGGAGCCAGACTAGTTTGATAGTGTTCAAGAAAAGCCTGAATCTCCTTTTCGCTTGGTGTGAGTGTTATACTTGCCATAGTTTCTATTGTACCATAAAAGCCGGCAAATTTGTAAAAACTGACAAAGTTAGCGAATTTTGGTATAATATCGTGAGGTGAATTTTATGGCTAATCTAAATCGATTCAAATTTACATTCGGGAAAAAATCATTAACCTTGACAAGCGAACATGATAATCTCTTTATGGAGGAAATCGCTAAGGTTGCGACAGAAAAATACCAAGCAATTAAAGAACAAATGCCTAGCGCAGATGATGAAACAATCGCTCTTTTGTTGGCAGTCAACTGTTTATCAACTCAGCTCAGCCGTGAGATTGAATTTGACGATAAGGAGCAAGAGTTAGAAGAACTCCGTCACAAGCTCGTGACCTGCAAGCAAGAACAGAGCAAGATTGAGGATTCCTTATGATTTCACTCCTTCTTCTATTGGTCTTGGCTTGGGGATTTTATATTGGCTATCGGAGAGGCCTGCTCTTGCAGGTGTATTACCTGATTTCAGCCATGGCATCGGCTTTTATGGCTGGCCAGTTTTACAAGGGGCTTGGAGAACAATTCCATTTACTGCTCCCTTATGCAAATCCGCAGGAAGGTCAGGGAACTTTCTTCTTCCCATCGGATCAACTCTTTCAGTTGGATAAGGTCTTTTACGCAGGTATTGGCTACTTGCTTGTATTTGGGATTGTCTATAGCATCGGTCGTTTGCTTGGTCTCCTGTTACACTTACTTCCTAGTAAAAAACTGGGTGGCAAGTTGTTCCAAGTTTCAGCAGGTATCTTGTCTATGTTGGTGACCTTATTTGTCTTGCAAATGGCCTTGACCATCTTGGCGACCATTCCCATGGCAGCTATACAAAATCCTCTTGAAAAGAGTATCGTCGCAAAACACATCATCCAGAGCATACCAGTAACAACCAGTTGGCTCAAACAAATCTGGGTGACAAATTTAATCGGATAAAAAGGGCAGGAGTTTTCCTAGCCCTTTGTTTACAGATTTGACTGAATGTAAAAAGCTGCCACACCTAGACATTCAAAGATAAGGAAATAAAGATGAACAAGAAAATATTAGAAACATTAGAGTTCAATAAGGTTAAGGCCTTGTTTGAGCCTCATTTGTTGACCGAGCAGGGCTTGGAGCAATTGAGACAGCTAGCTCCGACTGCCAAAGCGGATAAAATCAAACAGGCTTTTGCTGAGATGAAGGAAATGCAGGCTCTCTTTGTCGAGCAACCGCATTTTACCATTCTTGCAACCAAGGAAATCGCAGGAGTCTGCAAGCGGTTGGAGATGGGGGCAGACCTCAATATCGAGGAGTTCCTACTCTTGAAGCGCGTGCTTCTTTCTAGCAGAGAACTGCAAAGTTTTTATGCCAATCTGGAAAATGTCAGCTTGGAAGAATTAGCCCTTTGGTTTGAGAAATTACATGATTTTCCACAATTACAAGGAAATCTCCAAGCCTTTAATGATGCAGGTTTCATTGAAAATTTTGCCAGTGAAGAATTGGCGCGCATCCGTCGAAAAATCCATGATAGCGAGAGTCAGGTACGCGATGTTTTACAAGACCTGCTCAAGCAGAAAGCGCAGATGTTGACGGAAGCGATTGTTGCCAGTAGAAATGGTCGTCAGGTTTTACCAGTCAAAAACACCTACCGTAATAAGATTGCAGGTGTTGTTCATGATATTTCTGCCAGCGGAAACACCGTCTATATCGAACCCCGTGAGGTGGTCAAACTGAGCGAAGAAATTGCCAGTTTACGAGCAGATGAGCGCTATGAAATGCTTCGCATTCTCCAAGAAATTTCTGAACGTGTCCGCCCTCATGCGGCTGAAATCGCCAACGATGCTTGGATTATCGGCCACATAGACTTGATTCGTGCCAAGGTCCGCTTTATCCAAGAAAGACAAGCAGTCGTTCCCCAACTGTCAGAAGGTCAAGAGATCCAACTGCTTCATGTCTGCCATCCATTGGTCAAAAATGCCGTTGCAAATGATGTCCATTTTGGTCAAGATTTAACAGCCATTGTTATTACAGGTCCCAATACAGGTGGGAAGACCATCATGCTTAAAACTCTGGGCTTGACGCAGGTTATGGCCCAGTCTGGTTTGCCGATTTTAGCAGATAAGGGAAGTCGTGTTGGTATTTTTGAAGAAATTTTTGCTGATATTGGAGATGAGCAGTCTATTGAGCAGAGCTTGTCTACCTTCTCTAGCCATATGACCAATATCGTGGATATTCTTGGCAAGGTTAATCAGCATTCGCTCTTGCTCTTGGATGAGTTGGGGGCTGGTACAGATCCCCAAGAGGGAGCCGCCCTTGCCATGGCCATTCTGGAGGACCTTCGCCTGCGTCAAGTCAAGACCATGGCTACGACCCACTATCCAGAACTCAAGGCCTACGGTATTGAGACAGCCTTTGTGCAAAATGCCAGCATGGAGTTTGATACTGCAACTCTACGCCCGACCTATCGCTTTATGCAGGGCGTTCCTGGTCGAAGCAATGCCTTCGAAATCGCTAAACGTTTAGGCCTATCTGAAGTTATCGTAGGGGATGCCAGTCAGCAGGTCGATCAGGACAATGATGTCAACCGGATTATTGAGCAACTGGAAGAGCAGACACTGGAAAGTCGTAAACGCTTGGACAATATCCGCGAGGTGGAGCAAGAAAATCTCAAGATGAACCGTGCTCTCAAAAAACTATACAACGAGCTCAATCGTGAAAAGGAAACTGAGCTTAACAAAGCGCGTGAACAAGCTGCTGAGATTGTGGACATGGCTCTAAGTGAAAGTGACCAGATTCTTAAGAATCTCCATAGTAAATCTCAACTTAAACCCCACGAAATCATTGAAGCCAAGGCCAAATTGAAAAAATTGGCCCCTGAAAAAGTAGATTTGTCTAAAAACAAGGTCCTTCAAAAAGTCAAGAAAAAACGAGCTCCAAAGGTGGGAGATGATATCGTGGTGCTCAGCTATGGTCAGCGTGGTACCTTGACCAGTCAACTCAAGGACGGCCGCTGGGAAGCCCAAGTTGGCTTGATTAAGATGACTTTAGAAGAGAAAGAATTTGACCTCGTTCAAGCCCAGCAAGAAAAGCAAGTCAAGAAGAAACAGGTCAATGTTGTGAAACGAACTTCTGGTCGAGGACCTCAAGCCAGACTGGATCTTCGAGGCAAGCGCTATGAAGAAGCCATGAATGAGCTAGATGCCTTTATAGACCAAGCTTTGCTTAACAATATGGCTCAAGTTGATATCATCCATGGTATAGGAACAGGTGTCATCCGTGAAGGAGTTACCAAATACTTGCAAAGAAACAAACATGTCAAGAGTTTTGGCTATGCCCCACAAAATGCTGGGGGCAGTGGTGCGACTATTGTCACTTTTAAAGGATAGCAGTATTCTAGATTTTATAAAGTAAAAACTGTTGAACTCATTTTTACTAATAAACACATTGACAAAAGCCAACATTTTTTGTAAAATAAGAATCAATTAAATACCAACACCGAATGAAGTTTAATAGAAGTGGGGAATCGTTTGATTTTCCATGACTGTAAATGGACGGAACTCTGGAGAGACCGTAAAGGCACCGAAGGGGCAAGGCAGGCAACTGCTCAAACTCTCAGGTAAAAGGACAGAGCTAGGATAGACCGCTTTTTAGCATTTATCTAAGCATTCCAGAGTACATGTATCTTGCATGTGCTCTTTCTTTTGGGGTTGAAAAGATAGGAGAAGGAAATGTTAGAATTGCTTAAATCAATTGATGCTTTTGCTTGGGGTCCACCCCTCTTGATTCTATTGGTCGGGACAGGGATTTACCTAACTGCTCGTCTAGGCCTCTTGCAGGTTTTGCGTTTGCCTAAGGCCTTTCAGCTTATTTTTACTAAGGACAAGGGGCATGGCGATGTATCCAGCTTTGCGGCCTTGTGTACAGCCCTAGCAGCGACAGTTGGTACGGGAAATATTATCGGGGTGGCGACGGCTATCAAGGTCGGTGGCCCAGGAGCCCTCTTTTGGATGTGGATGGCCGCTTTCTTTGGAATGGCTACCAAGTATGCTGAAGGGCTCTTGGCTATCAAATACCGCACCAAGGACGACCATGGTGCAGTAGCGGGAGGTCCCATGCACTATATCCTTCTAGGGATGGGAGAAAAGTGGCGACCACTTGCCATCTTCTTTGCCCTGGCAGGTGTGCTAGTAGCTTTATTAGGAATCGGAACCTTCACCCAAGTAAACTCGATTACAGAATCTATCCAAAATACAACAACAATTTCGCCAGCCATCACGGCTCTTGTATTGTCGGTATTTGTAGCGATTGCCGTCTTTGGTGGCCTCAAGTCCATTTCTAAGGTTTCAACTACAGTTGTTCCTTTTATGGCCATCATCTATATTTTGGGAACTCTTACAGTTATTTTCTTTAATATTGGGAAAATCCCTGCCACAATCGCTTTAATCTTGACATCAGCATTTAGTCCTGTTGCTGCGGTAGGTGGATTTGCCGGTGCTAGCATTCGGATGGCTATTCAAAATGGTGTGGCGCGAGGTGTTTTCTCGAACGAATCTGGTCTGGGTTCGGCTCCCATTGCAGCTGCTGCCGCTAAGACAAATGAACCGGTAGAGCAGGGCTTGATTTCCATGACAGGAACCTTTATTGATACCCTCATTATCTGTACCTTGACTGGTTTAACCATCTTGGTAACTGGTGTTTGGAGTGGTGACTTGAATGGAGTGGCTTTGACTCAGTCGGCTTTCTCAACAGTCTTTTCACATTTTGGACCTGCCCTCTTGACCATCTTCCTTGTACTCTTTGCCTTTACAACGATTCTAGGTTGGAACTACTATGGAGAACGCTGTTTCGAGTTCCTCTTTGGGGTTCGCTTTATCTGGCTCTACCGTGTGGTCTTTGTACTCATGGTCTTGTTGGGAGGATTTATCGAGTTGGATATGGTTTGGATTATCGCAGATATTGTCAATGCCTTGATGGCTCTGCCAAACTTGATTGCCCTCTTAGTTTTATCGCCAGTCGTTATTGCTGAGACTAAAAAGTATTTTAATAAATAATGAAATCACACAGCTCGTGTGATTTTTTGCTTTCATAAAAAATTTCTATCAGTGCAATTTAAAATATATATTATACACGGTATAGAATCTGTGATAGACTAGGTTTCAACAAAATGAAAAGAGGTTTTATGATGACAACATTTACAATCCATACAGTAGAATCAGCACCAGCAGAAGTGAAAGAAGTTCTTGAAACAGTAGAAAAAGATAACAATGGCTATATTCCCAACCTAATCGGTCTCTTGGCCAATGCACCAACTGCCTTAGAAGCCTACAGAACTGTCGGAGCCATCAATCGTCGCAACAGCTTGACGCCTGTTGAGCGTGAAGTGGTGCAGATCACTGCAGCTGTGACCAATGGTTGTGCCTTCTGCGTCGCAGGTCACACAGCCTTTTCCATCAAACAAATCCAGATGAATGATGATCTTCTGCAAGCCCTTCGCAATCGTACTCCAATTGAAACAGATCCTAAATTGGACACCCTAGCTAAGTTTACCTTGGCGGTAATCAATACCAAGGGTCGTGTAGGAGATGAAGCCTTGGCTGAGTTTTTAGAAGCTGGCTACACCCAACAAAATGCCTTGGATGTGGTTCTTGGTGTCAGCCTAGCAAGCCTCTGTAACTATGCCAACAACCTAGCCAATACACCAATTAATCCAGAATTGCAACCTTATGCTTAATTCATATCTGAGTAAAATGAAGTCTGAAATCATCGGACTTCGTTTTTTTAAGTCCTCATTTAAGCGCTTTTATGCTATACTGAAACTAACATGATTATTGGAGGTTAGGATGAAAAAACTCCCCTTGGTATTTTCTGGATGTTTGCTAGGTTTAGCAGGAGCTGGAAATCTTATTTTAGATACGTTGCCGGTTCTGTCACATCTTTTTAGTCTGACAGGTTTGGTTTTGTGGATTTACTTTCTGATTTTTCATCTCTTTAATTGGAAAGAAACCAAGCAAGAGTTGACCAAACCCCCTCTCTTGTCAGGGATGGCCACCTTTCCCATGGCTGGGATGATTTTATCAACTTATGTCTTTCGCTTGTTTCCTCATCTTCCTTTAGTCGCGCAAGGGCTCTGGTGGTTTTCATTTCTCTTGGATGTGGCCTTGATTGCTGGTTTCACCATCAAGTTTGCCTGTCCAGGAAAGAGAGTCAGTGCGACTCCAAGCTGGACGGTTCTCTATGTAGGGATAGCAGTGGCAGCTTTGACCTATCCTCTTGTCGGTATCATCGAAATTGCCTATGCGACCTTGAGTTTTGGTTTTCTCCTAACCTTCTATCTCTATCCGCTTATTTATAGCGATTTAAAGAAACATCCACTCCCACTAGCCATGCTTGGACAAGAAGGAATCTATTGTGCTCCCTTCTCTCTACTTTTGGCTTCCCTAGTTCGAGTTGGAGGAGCCAGCCTACCGACTTGGCTCTTGATTGCCATGATTTTGGCTTCTCAAACTTTCTTTTTCTTTGTTTTGACTCGCCTGCCCAATATTTTAAAACAAGGCTTTCAACCAGCCTTCTCAGCCCTCACCTTCCCGACCATTATCACAGCTACCTCGCTCAAGATGGCTCAGGGAATCTTGAAACTTCCATTTTTGGATTATTTAGTACTGGCTGAAACCGCTATTTGCTTAATTATTTTAGTCTTTGTGTTAGGCGTTTATCTGAATTGGTTACGAAAAAAGGTCTAGCTAGAAATAGCTAAACCTTATTTTTTATGGTTTGATAACTTCAGCTCCACCCATGTATGGACGAAGTGCTTCTGGGATGGTCACAGAACCATCTTCATTTTGGTAGTTTTCAAGAATAGCAGCCACTGTACGTCCAACTGCAAGTCCAGAACCGTTTAAGGTGTGGAGCAATTTTACCTTGCCATCTGCTTCATCACGGTAACGGATTTGGGCACGACGGGCTTGGAAATCTTCTGTGTTTGAACAGCTTGAAATTTCACGGTAGGTATTTTGTGCTGGAATCCAAACTTCCAAGTCGTAAGTTTTAGCAGCTGAGAAGCCCATATCTCCTGTAGAGAGAGCAACGACACGATATGGAAGGTTAAGTTTTTGAAGGATATTTTCAGCGTTGGCTGTCATTTTTTCCAATTCTTCGTAAGATTCTTCTGGTTTGGCAAATTTAACCATTTCAACCTTGTGGAATTGGTGCAAACGGATCAAGCCACGAGTATCACGACCAGCAGAACCAGCCTCAGAACGGAATGAAGGACTCATAGCAGTGAAGTAGATTGGAAGGTCCTTTCCGTCAAGGATTTCATCACGGTAGTAGTTTGTCAGAGGAACTTCAGCTGTAGGAATAAGGACATAATTGCTGTCGCTGAGTTCAAAAGTATCTTCCTTGAATTTTGGATATTGACCAGTACCAAACATAGAGTCATGGTTAACCATGTAAGGTGTGATGACTTCAGTATAGCCCTCTTTTCCATGCTCATCCAACATAAAGTTGTAGATAGCACGTTCCAAACGAGCACCGAGGCCTTTATAGAAGAGGAAGCGAGCGCCCGTTACCTTACCACCGCGTTCCCAGTCAAGGATACCGAGGGCTTCACCAAGATCCCAGTGAGCTTTAGGTTCGAAATCGAATTCGCGTGGAGTACCCCAACGGCGAACTTCAACATTGTCGTCTTCGTCAGCCCCAACAGGAACGCTGTCAGCTGGGATATTTGGAAGAGTAGTCGTAAATTCTGTCAATTTAGCATCGATTTCTGCCAATTCGGCATCCAAGGCTTTGACTTCAGTAGATAGATTTTGCATGGCAGCAATCTTGTCATCTGCATTTTCCTTGTTGCGTTTGGCTTGAGCAATCTCAGCTGAAACTGTGTTACGTTCTGCTTTTAAAGTTTCGACCTTAACCAAAATGTCACGACGTTTAGCATCGATTTCTTTCATCTCGTTCAAGACAGCAGCATCTACACCACGTGTAGCCAATTTTTCTGCGACAGCATCAAAGTCTGTACGAATACGTTTGATATCTAACATAAGAACTCCTTTATGAAAAAAGCACACCTGACAAAGCGTTGGAGTGACAGGGCCACGGTTCCATCCAACTTCACAGGTGTGCACTTGATTGTGTATGTAATTTTGAATAACGGTAGAATTTCACCTATCCCTCCTATCTGCTCGCAGCACCCGCAGACTTTCTGAAAGAAGAAGATAACCTACTTATCCGTTGCTATGATTATACTAAAGTTTCTACTTTTTTGCAAATAGATTTTTAAATTTTTGACTAATGGTTTGAATCAGGGTAGGAAGTTTGACGACCTTGTCATTGCCCAGTTTTTCGCGTGCAATTTTGAGAATGGCACCTGAGTCTTTTGAAGCAAAGAGGAATTTTCCTTGATCAGTAAAGACTTCGAAGTGGCGACTGATTTTGCGACCAGTAACATTAGCTCCAATCTGGTTGATATGGCTCCAAGGAATCTGGATAAATTGTTCAACATTGACATCTGGATAAAATTCCAGAGCCTGATCCCCGACCAAGAATTTTCCCACTTTCCCAGCTATAGAGAGGTAGGAGGTGCCTGTGGTATTGAGGAGCACTGTTTTGTTAAGAGATTGAGCCATAATTAATCTTCCTTGCTTTCACCGAAAAAGGCATTGTAGAGGGATTTGATAGCTGCTTTCTCTTGGTCCTTATGGACAACAAACATGATAGACACTTCACTAGAACCTTGAGACATCATCTGGATGTTGATCTTGTTTTCAGATAGAGCACGTGTTGCAGTAGCAGTTACTCCGATATGGCTCTTCATCTTTTCACCAACAATCATAATGATTGAAAGGTCGTGTTCGATTTCTGCATGGTCTACTTCAGCCTTTTGAACCAACTGACGAAGGATTTCTTCTTCCTTGATAGGAGTTAGTTCGCGAGAACGGAGGATAATTGAAAGATCGTCGATACCTGTTGGCATATGTTCCCAACCGATATTAAGATCTTCAAGGATTTGCAGAACCTTGCGTCCAAATCCAACCTCACGGTTCATGAGGTATTTAGACATGTTGATGCTGACAAAGCCTGAGTCACCAGCAATTCCCACAACTGGAAATTCATCACTACTGTGTTTTAGAACGATACGGGTACCTGGGTGGTCAGGGTTGTTGGTATTCTTGATAACGAGAGGGATTTTTCCACGGTAGGCAGGAAGAAGGGCTTCATCATGAAGGACTGAGAATCCTGCATAGGCCAATTCACGCATTTCACGGTAGGTCAACTCTGGAATCGAGTGTGGTTGGTGGATAATACCAGGGTGGGCTGCAAAGATACCATCAACATCCGTAAAGTTTTCATAGAGGTCTGCCTTAACACCTGCAGCAATGATAGAACCTGTAATGTCTGATCCTCCACGTGAGAAGGTACAGATTTGATTTTCCTTAGTAACTCCAAAGAAACCAGGAATGACAAGGACTTCATTTGCATTTGTCAATTCTTCAATCTTGTCATAACTTGATGGAATGATGCGAGCGTGACCAGGCTCACTTGTGACCACAATACCAGCTTCTCTAGGGTGCACATAGCGTGCATCAATCCCATTTTGATTAAAGTAGGCAGCAATCAATTTAGCATTGTTATTTTCACCGGCTGCTAGGAAAGTATCGTAGAGAAATTCATTTTCATCAATAGGAAGAGTGGCTAAGGCACGAATGCTTTTAGAAATTTTTTCTAAAACAGCTGGTTTTAGCCCTAGTTCACTAACCATAGCAGCATAGCGGTCGATAATCCAGTTTTGGCTCTTGCTAATATCGTTACCAGCAACATAGTCGCGGTAGTATTTAATCAAGGCATCCGTAACCTTAGTATCTTCAGCATTGCGTTTACCAGGCGCAGAAACGACTACAAAACGACGCTCTGAATCGCTTTTGACGATGTTTAAAACTTTTTCTAATTGACTAGCAGAGGCAAGAGAGCTACCTCCAAATTTAACAACTTTCATAAGAACTCCTAAAGTAAGTATTTTATACGATTATAGCAGAAAGAAAGCCTTTTTTCAATGAAGAAAATAAGATGCTTTCTAGGACAAAGCGAGCCTTTCTAATCGGCTGAGACACTTTCAGTTGATTTTTTCTTGCTTTCTGATTTTAAAAAAGATATACTTTTGAAATAAAATAATTTAAACTGCTTATAAAATAAAAAGGAGTCCAGATGGAACACATTATTTATCAGCTTGAAGAGGATTTGGCAATCCTTACCTTGAATCGTCCTGAGGTAGCGAATGGTTTTCATATCCCTATGTGTGAGGAGATTTTAGAAGCTCTGATTTTGGCAGAAGAGGATCCGGCTGTGCATTTTGTCTTAATCAACGCGAATGGCAAAGTCTTCTCTGTTGGGGGAGATTTGGTTGAGATGAAGCGAGCAGTCGATGAGGATGATATTCCATCATTGACGAAAATCGCAGAATTGGTCAATACTATTTCTTATAAAATCAAGCAAATTGCTAAACCTGTCTTGATGGAGGTTGATGGGGCTGTTGCAGGTGCCGCAGCGAATATGGCTGTTGCTGCAGATTTCTGTCTGGCAACGGATAAGGCTAAATTTATCCAAGCTTTTGTTGGAGTTGGCTTGGCTCCGGATGCAGGAGGAATTCATCTCTTGAGTCGAAGTATTGGTGTGACGCGTGCTGCTCAATTAGCCATGACAGGTGAGGCTTTGAACGCAGAAAAAGCTCTAGAGTGGGGGCTGGTTTACCGTGTCTGTGAAGCTGATAAACTTGAAAAGACGAGAGAACAGCTTCTTAAAAAATTAAGACGTGGTTCAAGCAATTCCTATGCTGCCATTAAGAAGTTGGTGTGGGAGAGCCAATTCAAAGATTGGCAAGATTATGCTACTTTAGAACTGAACCTACAGGAATCCTTAGCTCAAACAGAGGATTTCAAAGAGGGAGTTCGGGCTCATTCGGAAAGAAGAAGACCTAAATTTACAGGAAAATAAAAAAATACTTGCACCATTCTTTGAACTTTGATATAATTCTTTTGTCAAATGTTTTGATTCTAAAAGTTTTTTTGAAAAGGAGGGAAGGAAAGATTGGACTACCAACGAATTAATGAATATTTAACATCTATATTTAATAATGTCCTCGTTATCGAGGAAGTTAGCTTGAGGGGTAGTCGTTTCAAAGATATCTCCATCAAAGAAATGCATACGATTGATGTGATTGGGAAATTCCCAGATGTGACACCAAGTCAAGTGTCAAAAGAGTTGATGGTGACTCTTGGGACAGTTACGACTAGTTTGAATAATCTCGAACGCAAGGGTTACATTGAACGCGTTCGTTCAGAACATGATAGACGTGTGGTGCATCTGCATTTGACAAAGAAAGGTCGCTTGGTTCATAGGCTACATAAACGCTTCCATAAGACCATGGTTGAAAAAATCATCGATGGTATGAGTAAGCAAGAAATTGAGATTATGAGCAAAGGTTTGACTAATCTTTATCAATTTTTGGAGGATTTGAGATAATGGCTTTTGCAAAAATAAGCCAGGTTGCTCATTATGTGCCAGAGCAAGTGGTTACAAATCATGATTTGGCCCAGATTATGGATACCAATGATGAGTGGATTTCAAGTCGGACGGGAATACGTCAAAGGCATATTTCAAGAACAGAATCTACTAGTGATTTGGCTACAGAGGTTGCTAAGAAACTGATGGCAAAAGCTGGAATCACAGGAGAAGAGCTGGATTTTATCATTCTAGCTACTATTACTCCAGATTCGATGATGCCCTCTACAGCTGCTCGTGTTCAAGCTAATATTGGTGCTAATAAGGCCTTTGCTTTTGACCTAACAGCGGCTTGCAGTGGATTTGTATTTGCTCTTTCAACTGCTGAAAAGTTTATCGCTTCTGGTCGCTTTCAAAAAGGCTTAGTGATTGGTAGTGAAACCCTCTCTAAGGCAGTTGATTGGTCAGATCGATCAACAGCTGTGTTGTTTGGAGATGGTGCTGGTGGAGTCTTGCTAGAAACTAGCGAGCAAGAGCATTTCTTAGCTGAGAGTCTCAATAGCGATGGAAGTCGCAGTGAGTGTCTGACCTATGGACATTCAGGCTTGCATTCTCCATTTTCAGATCAAGAAAATGCAGATTCATTTTTGAAGATGGATGGACGCGCAGTCTTTGATTTTGCCATTAGAGATGTAGCCAAGTCTATCAAACAGACTATTGATGAGTCTCCTATAGAGGCGACAGACTTGGATTATTTACTACTTCATCAGGCTAATGACCGTATCTTGGATAAGATGGCTAGAAAAATCGGTGTCGACCGAGCTAAACTTCCAGCAAATATGATGGAGTATGGAAATACCAGTGCAGCCAGTATCCCGATTTTACTTTCAGAGTGTGTAGAACAAGGCCTCATCCGTTTAGACGGTAGCCAGACTGTTCTTCTATCAGGCTTCGGTGGAGGCTTGACCTGGGGCACGCTCATTCTTACAATTTAGGTAATCATGTGGTGAACACATTGTTATAAAAAAACTATTTATTTTAAAGGAGTCCTATCATGGCAGTATTTGAAAAAGTACAAGAAATTATCGTTGAAGAACTTGGAAAAGACGCATCAGAAGTAACACTTGAATCAACTTTTGATGATTTAGACGCAGATTCATTGGACTTGTTCCAAGTAATCTCAGAAATCGAAGATGCTTTTGATATCCAAATCGAAGCAGAAGATGACTTGAAAACAGTTGGTGACTTGGTTGCCTACGTTGAAGAGCAAACAAAATAAGCAGAATACAAATAGAAGGAGTAGGGAAACCCGCTCCCTCTTGTTTAGGCAATAGTTTGATTGTCAAATTATGACGGTATCGAACTATTACGTAAGCAAGAAACGATGGAGGCACTATGAAAACACGTATTACAGAATTATTGAACATTGATTATCCTATTTTCCAAGGAGGAATGGCCTGGGTTGCTGATGGTGATTTGGCAGGAGCTGTTTCCAAGGCTGGAGGACTAGGGATTATCGGTGGGGGGAATGCTCCTAAAGAAGTTGTCAAGGCAAATATTGATAAAATCAAATCATTGACTGATAAACCCTTTGGTGTCAACATCATGCTCTTGTCTCCCTTTGTGGAAGATATTGTAGACCTCGTTATCGAGGAAGAGGTTAAGGTAGTTACAACAGGCGCAGGAAATCCAAGCAAATACATGGAACGCTTCCATGAAGCTGGTATTACGGTTATTCCTGTTGTACCGAGTGTTGCCCTAGCTAAACGCATGGAAAAAATCGGTGCGGACGCTGTTATTGCAGAAGGAATGGAAGCTGGGGGGCATATCGGTAAATTAACAACCATGACCTTGGTGCGCCAGGTTGCTGCTGCTGTATCTATTCCTGTTATTGCTGCAGGAGGGATTGCGGATGGTGAAGGTGCTGCGGCTGGCTTTATGCTAGGTGCAGAAGCTGTTCAGGTTGGAACTCGCTTTGTCGTTGCAAAAGAGTCTAATGCCCATCCAAATTATAAGGCGAAAATTTTAAAAGCTAGAGATATTGATACTACGATTTCAGCTCAACACTTTGGACATGCTGTTCGTGCGATTAAAAATCAGTTGACTCGTGATTTTGAACAAGCTGAAAAAGATGCTTTTAAACAAGAAAATCCAGATTTGGAAATTTTTGAACAAATGGGAGCAGGTGCACTAGCCAAAGCGGTTGTTCACGGAGATGTGGATGGAGGCTCTGTCATGGCAGGTCAAATTGCAGGGCTTGTTTCCAAAGAAGAAACCGTTGAAGAAATCCTAAAAGATTTGTATTACGGAGCAGCTAAGAAAATTCAAGAAGAAGCCTCTCGTTGGGCAGGAGTTGTAAGAAATGACTAAAACAGCCTTTTTATTTGCTGGTCAAGGTGCCCAGTATCTAGGTATGGGACGGGATCTCTATGATCACTACCCTATTGTCAAAGAAACGATTGATCAAGCAAGTCAGGTACTCGGTTATGATTTGCGTCATCTTATTGATAGGGAAGAAGAAAAACTCAATCAGACCCGCTATACGCAACCAGCTATTTTAGCAACTTCAGTTGCTATTTACCGTTTATTACAAGAAATGGGCTATCAGCCTGATATGCTTGCTGGTTTGTCTCTTGGAGAATACTCTGCCTTGGTGGCTAGCGGTGCCTTGGATTTTGAAGAAGCTGTTGCCTTGGTTGCTAAGCGTGGAGCCTATATGGAAGAAGCGGCTCCTGCTGGCTCTGGTAAGATGGTAGCAGTTCTCAATACGCCAGTAGAGGACATTGAGGAAGCCTGTCAAAAAGCTTCTGAACTTGGAGTGGTTACCCCAGCCAACTATAATACACCTGCACAAATCGTGATTGGTGGAAAAGTGACTGCAGTTGACCGAGCTGTTGAACTCTTGCAGGAAGCAGGTGCCAAACGCTTGATTCCTCTCAAGGTTTCAGGGCCTTTTCATACCGCTCTCCTTGAGCCTGCTAGCCAGAAACTAGCTGAAACTCTAGCTCAGGTAAGTTTTTCAGATTTCACTTGTCCCCTAGTCGGCAATACAGAAGCTGCAGTTATGAAAAAAGAAGACATTGCTCAACTTTTGACGCGTCAGGTCAAGGAGCCAGTTCGTTTCTATGAAAGTATTGGGGTCATGCAAGAAGCAGGCGTAACCAACTTTATAGAGATTGGTCCGGGGAAAGTCTTGTCAGGCTTTGTGAAAAAAATTGATAAGACAGCTAAATTAGCCAATGTTGAAGATCAGGCTAGCTTGGAAGCCTTGCTAGAAAACAAGTAATCCCTTCTCCCATAAATACAAGAGGAAACAGGAGAAAAGAATGCAACTAAAAAATAAAAATATCTTTATTACAGGTTCGAGTCGTGGAATTGGTCTTGCCATCGCCCACAAGTTTGCTCAAGCAGGAGCCAATATTGTTTTAAACAGTCGTGGAGCAATTTCAGAAGAATTGCTCGCTGAGTTTTCAAACTATGGTGTCAAGGTGGTTCCTATATCAGGAGATGTATCAGATTTTGCAGACGCTAAGCGTATGGTTGAGAAAGCTATTGCAGAGCTGGGTTCAGTAGATGTTTTGGTTAACAATGCAGGAATTACTCAAGATACCCTGATGCTCAAGATGACAGAAGCGGATTTTGAAAAAGTGCTTAAGGTTAACTTAACTGGTGCCTTTAACATGACACAATCAGTCTTGAAACCGATGATAAAAGCTAGAGAAGGTGCTATCATTAATATGTCTAGCGTAGTTGGTTTGATGGGAAATATCGGTCAAGCTAACTATGCAGCTTCTAAGGCTGGTTTGATTGGTTTTACCAAGTCTGTGGCGCGTGAAGTGGCTAATCGCAATATCAGGGTTAATGCTATTGCACCTGGAATGATTGAGTCCGATATGACAGCAGTCCTATCAGACAAGGTAAAAGATGCTATGCTGGCCCAAATTCCTATGAAAGAATTTGGACAGGCAGAGCAGGTTGCAGATTTAACAGTATTTTTAGCAGGCCAAGATTATCTAACTGGTCAAGTGGTTGCCATTGATGGTGGCTTAAGTATGTAGCAGAAGCTAGAGGTAAAAAAGATGAAACTAAATCGCGTAGTAGTAACAGGTTATGGAGTGACATCTCCAATCGGAAATACACCAGAAGAATTTTGGAATAGTTTGACAAGTGGAAAAATCGGAATTGGTCCAATTACAAAATTTGATCATAGTGACTTTGATGTGCATAATGCAGCAGAAATCCAAGATTTTCCTTTTGATAAATACTTTGTTAAGAAAGATACCAACCGTTTTGATAACTATTCTTTGTATGCCTTGTACGCAGCCCAAGAGGCTGTCAATCATGCCAATCTAGATGTAGAGGCTATTGACAAGGATCGTTTTGGTGTTATCGTTACCTCTGGTATTGGTGGAATCAAGGAAATTGAAGATCAAGTGCTTCGTCTCAACGAAAAAGGGCCAAAACGTGTGAAACCATTGACCCTTCCAAAAGCCTTGCCAAATATGGCTTCAGGAAATGTTGCTATGCGTTTTGGAGCAAACGGTGTTTGTAAATCCATCAATACTGCCTGCGCTTCATCAAATGACGCGATTGGGGATGCCTTCCGCTCAATTAAATTTGGTTTCCAAGATGTTATGTTGGTAGGTGGTTCAGAAGCCTCTATCACACCTTTTGCTATTGCTGGTTTCCAAGCCCTAACAGCTCTCTCAACTACAGAGGACCCAACTCGTGCTTCCATTCCATTTGATAAGGATCGTAATGGTTTTGTCATGGGTGAAGGTTCTGGGATGTTGGTTCTTGAAAGCCTTGAACACGCTGAAAAACGTGGGGCTACTATCCTTGCTGAGGTGGTTGGTTACGGAAATACTTGTGATGCATACCACATGACTTCACCACATCCAGAAGGTCAGGGAGCTATCAAGGCCATCAAACTAGCCTTGGAGGAAGCTGAGATTTCTCCAGAGCAAGTAGCCTATGTCAATGCTCACGGAACGTCAACTCCTGCTAATGAAAAAGGAGAAAGTGGTGCGATCGTGGCTGTTCTTGGTAAGGAAGTACCTGTATCATCAACCAAGTCTTTCACAGGACATTTGCTGGGGGCTGCAGGTGCGGTAGAAGCTATCGTAACAATCGAGGCTATGCGTCATAACTTTGTACCAATGACAGCTGGAACAAGTGAAGTATCAGATTATATCGAAGCCAATGTCGTTTATGGACAAGGCTTGGAGCAAGAAATTCCATACGCTATTTCAAATACTTTTGGTTTTGGTGGCCACAATGCAGTTCTTGCTTTCAAACGTTGGGAGAATAAATAACTATGAATTTAAACGATATTAAAGACTTGATGGCTCAATTTGACCAGTCAAGTTTGAGAGAATTTTCTTATAAAAATGGGACGGATGAGTTACAGTTTAGCAAGAATGAAGCTAGACTCGTATCCGAAGTTGCAGCTCAAGTCGCTCCAGCGCCCGTTCTAGCAACACCAAGTCCAGCGGCTCCTACATCTGCTCCAGCAGAGCCTGTAGCAGAAGAAGTTCAAGCTCCAGCTGAAACAAGTGTAGCTGCTGAGGGAGATGTTGTAGAGAGTCCACTTGTTGGGGTGGCTTACTTGGCTGCTGGTCCAGATAAACCTGCCTTTGTAACAGTTGGTGATAGTGTTAAAAAAGGCCAAACATTGGTAATTATCGAAGCCATGAAAGTCATGAATGAAATCCCAGCTCCTAAGGATGGTGTGGTAACAGAAATTCTCGTTTCTAATGAAGAAATGGTTGAGTTTGGTAAAGGATTGGTACGTATCAAATGATCGATATTCAAGGAATCAAAGAAGCCCTTCCCCACCGTTATCCTATGCTCCTAGTAGACCGTGTGTTGGAAGTGAGCGAGGATACCATTGTTGCCATCAAAAATGTAACCATCAATGAGCCCTTCTTCAACGGTCATTTTCCTCAATACCCTGTCATGCCAGGTGTTCTGATTATGGAAGCCTTGGCGCAAACTGCTGGTGTCTTGGAGTTGTCTAAGCCTGAAAATAAAGGACAACTGGTCTTTTATGCTGGTATGGACAAGGTTAAGTTCAAGAAGCAAGTTGTACCAGGTGACCAATTAGTTATGACGGCAACGTTTGTAAAACGTCGTGGCACCATAGCTGTGGTTGAAGCAAAGGCTGAAGTGGATGGCAAGCTTGCAGCCAGTGGTACTCTAACCTTTGCAATAGGGAACTAAGGAGGTTCTCCATGTTTCGAAAAATTTTAATTGCCAATCGTGGTGAAATTGCGGTCCGTATTATCCGTGCGGCGCGTGAATTAGGGATTGCGACGGTAGCGGTTTATTCAACTGCTGATAAGGAAGCCCTTCATACGCTTTTGGCAGATGAAGCGGTTTGTATCGGTCCTGGTAAGCCTACAGAGTCTTATCTCAATATTAATGCGGTTCTATCAGCTGCAGTCTTGACTGAGGCTGAGGCTATTCACCCAGGTTTTGGATTTCTCAGTGAAAATTCCAAATTTGCAACCATGTGTGAAGAGGTGGGGATTAAGTTTATCGGCCCATCTGGTCATGTCATGGATATGATGGGAGACAAAATCAATGCGCGTGCTCAGATGATCAAAGCTGGTGTTCCAGTCATTCCAGGTTCGGATGGAGAAGTGCATAACTCTGAGGAAGCTTTGACTGTCGCTGAAAAAATTGGCTATCCTGTTATGCTCAAGGCTTCAGCAGGTGGAGGTGGTAAAGGGATTCGTAAGGTTGAAAAACCAGAAGACCTCGTTTCAGCCTTTGAAACGGCCTCTAGCGAAGCCAAGGCCAATTATGGAAATGGTGCCATGTACATAGAACGGGTCATCTATCCAGCTCGTCATATCGAGGTTCAAATCTTAGGAGATGAACACGGACATGTGATTCATTTAGGTGAACGGGATTGTTCTCTTCAACGGAATAATCAAAAGGTTTTGGAAGAAAGTCCTTCGATTGCAATCGGCAAAACGCTGCGTCATGAAATTGGTTCTGCTGCTGTTCGAGCTGCGGAGTCTGTTGGTTATGAGAATGCAGGGACCATTGAGTTTCTTCTTGATGAAGCCAGTGGAAAATTCTATTTCATGGAAATGAATACTCGTGTTCAGGTGGAACATCCAGTAACAGAATTTGTTTCAGGTGTGGATATCGTTAAGGAACAAATTCGCATTGCGGCAGGTCAGCCTCTGTCTGTTAAGCAAGAAGATATTGTTCTAAGAGGGCATGCTATCGAGTGTCGTATCAATGCAGAAAATCCAGCCTTTAAATTTGCTCCAAGTCCAGGTAAGATTACTAATCTCCATCTGCCAAGTGGTGGAGTTGGCTTGCGCGTGGATTCAGCAGTTTATCCAGGCTATACCATTCCACCTTATTATGATAGTATGATTGCTAAAATTATCGTTCACGGTGAAAATCGTTTTGATGCCTTGATGAAAATGCAACGTGCCCTCTATGAATTAGAGATTGAAGGGGTGCAGACCAATGCAGATTTCCAGCTTGACCTCATTTCAGATCGCAATGTCATTGCTGGAGATTATGATACTTCCTTCTTGATGGAAACCTTTTTACCCAAATATCAAGAAAAAGAATAAAATGACTTCAAGAGTTTAAACCGAAAAGGGGAATCAATGGCTCTATTTAGTAAAAAAGATAAGTATATTCGAATCAATCCCAATCGTTCGGTTAGGGAAAAACCTCAAGCCAAGCCAGAGGTTCCAGATGAATTATTCTCCCAGTGTCCAGGCTGTAAGCATACCATTTATCAGAAGGATCTGGGAAGTGAGCGTATCTGTCCGCACTGTAGTTACACATTTCGTATTTCTGCCCAAGAACGCTTGGCTTTGACGATTGATATGGGAACCTTCAAGGAATTGTTTACAGGGATTGAAAGCAAGGATCCCTTGCATTTCCCTAGCTATCAAAAAAAACTAGCAACTATGCGTGAAAAAACAGGTCTGGATGAAGCCGTTGTGACAGGAACAGCTCTTATAAAAGGTCAGACTGTGGCTCTTGGGATTATGGATTCCAACTTTATCATGGCTTCTATGGGTACGGTTGTAGGTGAAAAAATCACTCGTTTGTTTGAGTATGCGACTGTCGAACAATTGCCAGTTGTCCTATTCACAGCCTCTGGTGGAGCCCGTATGCAGGAAGGAATCATGAGTCTCATGCAGATGGCCAAGATCTCCGCAGCAGTTAAACGCCATTCAAATGCTGGTCTCTTTTATCTGACTATTTTGACAGATCCAACGACAGGTGGTGTGACAGCTTCTTTCGCTATGGAAGGCGATATCATTCTGGCTGAACCACAGAGTTTGGTCGGTTTTGCTGGGCGTCGTGTGATTGAAAATACGGTTCGTGAAAGCTTGCCTGAGGATTTCCAAAAGGCAGAATTCCTATTGGAACATGGCTTTGTGGATGCTATTGTCAAAAGAAGAGATTTGCCAGATACGATTGCAAGCCTAGTCAGATTGCATGGAGGGAGTCCTAGATGAATATTGCAAAAATAGTCAGAGAAGCGCGTGAGCAGAGTCGCTTGACAACCTTGGACTTTGCAACAAGCATTTTTGATGACTTTATCCAATTACACGGTGACCGTTCTTTTCGTGATGATGGTGCAGTTGTTGGTGGCATCGGCTGGCTTGGGGACCAAGCTGTAACAGTGGTTGGTATCCAAAAAGGTAAGAGTTTGCAAGACAACCTCAAACGGAATTTTGGCCAACCGCATCCAGAAGGCTATCGTAAGGCCCTGCGTTTGATGAAACAGGCTGAAAAGTTTGGTCGTCCAGTAGTGACCTTTATCAATACTGCAGGTGCCTATCCTGGTGTGGGGGCGGAAGAACGTGGACAGGGAGAAGCTATCGCTCGCAATCTCATGGAAATGAGTGACCTGAAAGTTCCGATTATCGCCATCATTATCGGTGAAGGTGGTTCGGGTGGGGCTCTGGCTCTAGCCGTTGCGGACCGTGTTTGGATGCTGGAAAATTCTATCTATGCTATTCTCAGTCCAGAAGGTTTTGCTTCTATTTTATGGAAAGACGGCAGTCGTGCCATGGAAGCGGCAGAACTGATGAAAATCACTTCGCATGAACTGTTAGAAATGGATGTGGTGGATAAGGTGATTTCTGAAGCAGGGTTTTCTAGTAAAGAACTGATTAAGAGTGTCAAGAAAGAACTTCAAACTGAGCTAGCTATACTTTTACAAAAACCGTTAGAAGCGTTGTTGGAAGAGCGTTACCAACGATTTAGAAAATACTAATACCTCAGAATACATAAAAACTAGAACTGGCAGTCAGTTCTAGTTTTTATGTGTTTCTTACTCTGTATCAAGGACGAAGTAAAAGGTGCTTGGAAGACCAAACACCTTTTCGATTATTCATTTTCTTCAGTTACAAATTGACTAAGCAGTCCATTGATAAAACGGGCTGATTTTTGATCTGAAAAATTCTTAGCAAGTTCAATAGCTTCATTGACTGCTACCAGCTGAGGTGTATCAAATGATGTGATTTCAAAGATACCTAAGCGTAGTAAGTTTTTTTCGACCAAAGTCAAGCGTTCAACTGTCCAGCCTGACTTGAGGTGCTGGTTGATTTGTTTATCCAACTCGTCTTTTTGAGCTTGAACGCCAGAAACCAAGTTCAGAAGAAAGGCAGGGATTTGCACATCTGCATCTTCACGGTCATGCGTGTAGGCAAAGTGACAAGCTGTTTCCATATCTGTGCCGAATTCAAGGCTCATGAGAGCTTGAAAAGCGCATTTACGAAGTTCGCGTCTAGATTCTAATAATGGACTAGTCATTGAGGAAGTCCTCGTTAAATAGATCTTTCAACTCAGGTTTTGGTGTTTTATCTGGAACGATTCCTGCAACATGGATGTTGACAGCAGAAAGTTCCACATCAGCCATATCACGAACAGCATCTTTGACTGCTTTTTGAATAGCAAGAGCAACTTTTGGTACCTTCACACCGTACTCAAGATAGAGGTAGATGTCAGCAGTTAGTTCTTCGTTGCTTTCTTTTAAGTAGACGCCACGACCAAGAGAGAGTTTTGATAGGGTATCAGATACGGATTTATTTGAAAATGAGTGGACACCATCAACTTTAGCAGTTGCGATGGCAATGATTTTTTCAAGTACACGTGGAGCGATAACGATTTCGCCAAATTGTTCTTCAATTCCCATAGAATGACCTCTTTCTAGAGATTAGGCACGAGAAACGTAAGTTCCTTCTGCAGTGTTGATGATCAATTTTTGTCCAGCTTCGATGAAGTCAGGAACGTTGACAACAAGTCCAGTTTCCATAGTCGCTGGTTTACCAGAACCTGTAACAGTAGCACCTTTGATAGATGGTTGTGTTTCAGCAACTGTCAATTCAACAGTAGTTGGTACAGTTACACCGATTACTTCAGTTCCGTAGAATTGGATTTTCACATCAGAGTTTTCAAGGATGTAAAGCAATTCATTTTCAACGTTTACGACTGGGATTTCGTATTGGTCGTAAGTTTCAGTGTTCATGAAGTAGGCAGTTTCATCCATTTTGTATAAGTATTGAGCTGGGACAGTTTCGATAATAGCTTGTTCGAATTTTTCTTCTGGACGGTAGCTTGTGTCAAATGTAGAACCAGTACGAACATCACGCAATTTCATACGCATGATTGTGTTTCCTTTACCTGGTTTGTGGTGGCTAGCTTCCAAAACGCGGATCAATTTTCCGTCTGCAGTTTCAAATGTCATACCAGCTTTCAATTTGCTTGCTTCAATCATGTTTTTACCTCTTTAATAAATATTGTTACTCTTTATTGTACCATAAAACGCAATAATTCTCAAATATCAGATTAACTTGAGTTAGTTGACAGGTACGATATTTCCTTCTTCATCTTTGGTTACGAGAACATACTTGCCGTCTACCTCGATGTAAAAGTTCTTACTTGCAGTTTGCCCATTATTTTGAATAGGAGCTTGAGTTTGTTGGTTGAGTTGCCCGCCAAGCGTTTGTCCCAGATTCATTCCCATAATTATGTTCATACCATTGCCGTTGCCTTCATTGTTTGCAGCAACGATGAGAGCTTCGTTACGGGCACGACGTTCTTCAATCTCAATCGTATTGTATTTCATAGCGACTAGTTCGCTATCAAGTTTACGAATAATATTCAAGCTTTCTTGGTCATAGCTCAAATCTTCAAGCAGGATGTTGGTTGTTTCAATTCCGTAAAGTCCAGTCCATACCTTGTTAACTTCTTGTTTTGCTAGATCGTTGAAAGTATCTTGATTGGCATTAAGACTATAGATATCAACTCGGTTTTCGTTTGTAAATTTGGCGATTGCAATAGCAATTTTAGGAGAGATATTTTGTCTGAGAGTTCCCTGAGCGATATCTTTCAGGGTAAATGCTCTATGATCTTCAATTTGTTGACTGATGGAGCTGACATAAAATAGGACTGGATCAGCAACTTTGATATCAAACAAGCCGTAGAAACGAATATTGAGCAATTGTTGATAGCGTTCACTGAAATACTCTACGGCGTTTTGAGTACCAAATTTATTACCTGCGATAGGTTGCATACGGATAAAGATGATTTCCTGTTGGGTAATGACTTGACCACCAAAAGAGAAGCGGTTTTTGAAATTTTCCCAAGTACCCTTTATACCACCCTTTTCAAGAAGCCAGGCATTATCTTCAGAACGCCATTCGTGGCTACCAGCTTCTAAGACATCGCCAAGGAAGGTTCCGTTGTTGACAAGAATAGCTACATAACCTTGTGGAACAATGACTACAGAACCATCTGTTAAAAGTCCAGTATTTTGGTTGCTTTGTCTAGAAGTGCCGTCAGGATCTTTTGTAAGAAGTTGTCCTTTAATGGCCAAGGCATCAGCTGTTAGGTTATTTGGAAGAACAATAGCTTCTTTAAATTTGCTATCGTTGAAACTATTAAGCCCTGAAGATAGGGCGGCACGAATAAATCCCATAATTTCCTCCTAATTATAAAGTTCGTCTTCATCCACAACATCGTAGGTATCGAGTACCCATTGGTTTGGACTGCGTGTTAGAACAGCATCGCAATAGTCACATTTACTGATAGCAGAGATTTTCAATGGGGCACCACAGTTTGGACAGTGGTCACTGATGGCTTCATCACTGACATTTAGTTCAGTTTGACTTCCGTGTTTACGGATAAAGTTCATTTGATAGACTGTAAACAAGTCCTCTTGAGGATCACCTTCGATGACACGTTTACTTTGGTCTTCAATGACATAGTCCCTGAGTGTAGATGACAAGATCACAACAAGGGTATCGTTACCATCAGGATTTTCGTAGAAATCTTTAATGCGAACATTTTCAACATAGACTTTTTCTAAAACATTGGTTGTTTTCGCCCGGATATGATCTTCGAGTTGTATACTATGTTGGGAATAAAGGCTGGTACTTTCAAGAGAGCGAGCCAAATTCCAATCCTTTTTAGTCCAGGCTGCCTGTAACTGAATATAGACTTCTTTAACCCATGAAGCGAAAGCATCGGCATCAAAGTTTGGATCGCCATATTTAACACGACTAGTAGCTAATGTATTGTGTTCAACTCGACGATGGTTTTGGGGATTATATACAGTAGCGCTACTATAGGATTTTTCTGATGAGCTTTGATTACTTTTATTCTTTAGAACTAAGACAACTACGTAAACACCTATTAAAAAGACTACAATTCCGTACAACTCTTGCTCAGAGTAACTCGAACTATAGGAACCGTCTCCAGAACTGTAGCTACTTCTGTAGGAAGAACTACCGCTATTACTGCTACTGGAACGGCTTCGGCTACCATTTGAACTGGAGCTACTATGGCTAGAGCTACCACTTCGAGAATGTCCTACCCCTGCATCGATGGATTGCATCGGTGTAACGAAAAGGAGTAGTAAACAGGTGGTGAGAAGAGTATATAACTTTTTCATATGTCTCCTAACTATATGAATGCATACTGCAAGCCATCAGAACTGCTAATTTTTTAGCAGTCTGGTGTCAGTTATACTTTAAATGAGTTACTCATTTTTCAACTTTGCCAATTCTTGTGCAAGTAGTTTAAGGGCAACTTGTGGGTTGGCTTGTCCTTTGGTTGCTTTCATAAGGAATCCTGTGAAGGCCTTGTCTGCGTTGCGTTTGCCTGACTTGAAGTCGGCAACAGCGACTTCGTTATCGGCAAAGACTTGGTGGATGATTGGAATCAAGACAGCTGGATCTGAGATTTGAACCATACCTGCTTTTTCCACATATTCACGCGCACCGCCGCCATTTTTAGCCAGGTGGACAAAGACTTTCTTGGCAATCTTAGAAGAGATCGTGCCGTCTTCGATGATGGCAATCATTTCAACCAAGTTTTCTGGTGTCAATTTTATTTGTTCAAGTGTCTTGCCTTCGGCATTCAAGAACTGAGCAACTTCTCCTTGGAGCCAGTTAGAGATTTGTTTGGCATCGCCACCGAGGGCGACAGCTTTTTCAAAGAAGTCAGAAGTGACTTTATTTGCAGTTAACTGGCTAGCGTCATAGTCTGACAAGCCGAGGTCAGAGACGTAACGTGTACGGCGTTCTTTTGGAAACTCTGGTAACTCTGTACGCATTTCTTCGATCCACTCGTCTGAGATTTCAAAGAGTGGTAGGTCGGGTTCTGGGAAGTAGCGGTAGTCTGCAGCACCTTCTTTGACACGCATGAGGATGGTTGCTTTATTCGCTTCATCGTAACGGCGTGTTTCCTGACGGATTTGACCACCTGAGCGAAGGATTTCAGCTTGACGTTGGACTTCGTATTCAAGACCTTTACGAACGTTTGAGAAGGAGTTGAGGTTTTTCAACTCAGTCTTGGTACCGAATTTTTCTTGACCATAAGGGCGAAGGGAGATATTGGCATCCACACGCATAGAACCTTCTTCCATCTTAACGTCAGAAATACCAGCATACTGGATAACTTCCTTGAGGGCTGTTAGGTAAGCATAGGCTTCTTCAGGAGAACGCATGTCTGCTTCAGATACAATCTCAATCAATGGCACCCCTTGGCGGTTGAGGTCAACGTAAGAGTAGCCGTCTGTACCGTGGGTGTTTTTACCAGCGTCTTCTTCTAGGTGGGCACGTTCGATACCGATTTTCTTAGTCGTACCGTCTTCTAGCTCGACTTCAATCCAACCATTATAACCAATTGGCTCATCAAACTGAGAAATTTGGTAGGCTTTTGGATTATCAGGGTAGAAGTAGTTCTTGCGGTCAAAGTGCATCTTTTTGTGGATGTCCATGTTGAGGGCAAGAGCAGCCTTGATACCGGCATCGACAACACCTTTATTGAGAACTGGCAGAACTCCTGGGAAGGACCAGTCAATCACGTTAGTGTTGGCGTTTTGGTCATTTCCGAAGTGGGCAGAAGTAGGTGAGAAGATTTTTGAATTGGTGTTGAGCTCTACGTGGACTTCAAGTCCAATGACTGTTTCAAAGTTCATTAGTTGTCACCTCCAAAAATCACGGGTTGTTGTTTGTGGTAGTCTGTTGTTGCCTCAAAAGCAGCAGCAGCTTGGTAAATGGTTTCTTCTGAGTACTTAGGACCAATCAATTGCAGACCGACAGGTAGACCTTGAGAGAATCCAGCAGGAATCGAAATCCCTGGAAGACCAGCCAAGTTGACAGGAATGGTCAAAAGGTCAGCCAAGTACATGGCAACTGGATCGTGATTGAGTGAGTCCAAGTCATAAGCAACACTTGGTGCAGTTGGTCCCAAAATCAAGTCGTAATCCGCAAAGATTTTTTCGAAATCTTGGATGATGAGGGTACGGACCTGACCAGCCTTCTTATAGTAGGCGTCATAGTAACCTGATGAAAGACTGAATGTACCAAGCATGATACGGCGTTTAACCTCTTCACCGAAACCTTGGCTACGGCTGTTTACATAGATTTCATCAAGGTTGGTTGCATCTTCTGCGCGGTAGCCGTAACGGATACCGTCAAAACGTTGCAAGTTTGATGAAGCTTCAGATGAAGCAATGATGTAGTAGACGGCAACACCGTATTTTGAGTGAGGTAGACTCACTTCTTCAACAATAGCACCAAGTTTTTCAAAGTGTTTGGCTGCGTTCAGAATGGTTCCCTTAACCTCTGGGTCAATTCCTTCACCAAGGTATTCCTTAGGCAAAGCAATTTTCATGCCCTTGATGTCTTGGCCGATTTTTGAAGTAAAATCGGCAATGCGGACAGGAGCAGAAGTAGAGTCTTTGGCATCTTCGCTTGCAATAGCATTGAGCAAGAAGGCATTTTCCTTAACAGTCGGAGCGAAAGGTCCAATCTGGTCTAATGAACTACCAAAGGCAATGAGACCGAAACGTGAAACTGTTCCGTAGGTTGGTTTGAGACCGACGATCCCATTGAAGGCAGCAGGTTGGCGGATAGATCCACCAGTATCAGAACCAAGTGACAAGCGGACTTGTCCTGAGGCTACAGCTGCAGCAGAACCACTTGATGATCCACCAGGGACCTTGCTGTAGTCCCAAGCATTTTTAGTGGCACCGTAGTAAGAAGTCTCACCTGATCCACCCATGGCAAACTCGTCCATGTTGGTTTTCCCTACGACAATCATGCCTTTCGCTTTTGCATTGGCAACGGCTGTCGCATCAAAGATTGGCTCGTAGTTGTAGAGCATTTTTGAGGCTGCAGTTGTAAGAATACCGTCTGTAGAGATATTATCTTTAACTGCAAGTGGAATTCCTGAAAGGACATTATCAGCATCGATTCCAGCTTCATCAATAGCTTTAGCTTGAGCAAGAGCTTGCTCTTCAGCGATGGTAACAAAAGCGTTGATAGCGGTCTCGCGAGACTTGATATCTTCAAGTGTTGCTTGTGTTAATTCAGTTGCTGAAATTTCCTTAGAGACAAGGAGATTGTGCAAGTCTTCAATGGTTTTATTGTTGAAAGTCATTAGGCATCTCCTCCATCGTCTAGGATAGCTGGTACCTTGATATAGTAGTTGTCTTTTTCAGGTACGTTTTTAAACAAGCGATCACGGTCTGTTCCTTCTTCGGCCACATCAGGGCGTAGAACGGTCTTGCGGTCAGCCATAGTTGTAGTTGGTGCGACACCAGTTGTGTCAACTTCGCCCAGCAACTCAACCATGTCAACAATCTTAGACAAGGTGGTCGCAAAGGCAGCAGTTTCTTCTTCAGAGAATCTTAATTTTGAAAGATTGGCAACGTGTGTTACCTCTTCTTGCGTAATTTTCATCTTGCATCCTTTCGTGAAATGATGATTTTTAGTCTGTTCTATTTTACCATATTTTCCTATAAATAAGGGAAGGAAAGATGAAAAAAGACAGGTATAGGATGGAGAACGGATTCTGATGATGATTTATTTGAAAAGCGGATTTCAAAGGGGAAAATATATGGTACAATAGTTTAACAGAGAAGTGAAGACGGTGGTTACAAAATCGAAAGGATGGTGATGCTTATGTGCAGAACCTGTAAAATCTTAGTAGAAAGGAGTAACCAGATTTGTCCCCTTTTGAGGCTTTGACACTCATGTTTGTAGCTGGTAACTTTGTTATCACGCTCCTAAGGTTCATCCTTGAATTGGTAAAAGAGACAAAAAAATAGCCGTCCTAACTTTGGCGAGTTAACGAGCTATTTTTTAGTTATGTAATTACAGCCACCGTCTTAAACGGCTCTGTGGGGTGTTGTTGTCGCAACACCTTTTTCTATATTTATTGTAACATTTATTTGAAAAATTGCAAGGGGAATTGTTCTACTTTAGCAGTGTCTGATATAAAATAGAAATTGAAAAAAATGCTAAAATCCGATATAATGGAGTGTTGAAAGGAATGGTAAAATCCAATGTAGAAATCATTCTTAGCTATTGAAACAAGAAAAATAGAGAATCAAAGAAAGAGAACTTATGAATATTCAAGAAGAAATTAAGAAACGTCGTACCTTTGCCATCATCTCCCACCCGGACGCGGGGAAAACAACTATCACTGAGCAGTTGCTCTACTTTGGGGGCGAGATTCGTGAGGCTGGTACCGTAAAAGGAAAGAAAACAGGGACTTTTGCCAAGTCTGACTGGATGGATATCGAGAAGCAACGTGGGATCTCGGTTACTTCATCTGTTATGCAATTTGACTACGATGGTAAGCGCGTCAATATCCTCGACACACCAGGGCACGAGGATTTCTCAGAAGATACCTATCGTACCTTGATGGCGGTAGATGCTGCTGTTATGGTCGTGGACTCTGCCAAGGGTATCGAGGCCCAAACTAAGAAATTGTTTGAGGTTGTCAAACACCGTGGTATTCCGGTCTTTACCTTTATGAATAAGCTGGACCGTGATGGTCGTGAGCCTTTGGATCTCTTGCAAGAATTGGAAGAAGTCTTGGGTATTGCGAGTTACCCGATGAACTGGCCAATCGGGATGGGGAAAGCTTTTGAGGGTTTGTATGACCTCTATAACCAACGCTTGGAGCTCTATAAAGGGGATGAGCGTTTTGCCAGTCTAGAAGATGGAGACAAACTCTTTGGTAGCAATCCTTTCTACGAGCAAGTCAAGGATGATATTGAACTTTTAAATGAAGCTGGGAATGAGTTTTCAGAGGAAGCTATCCTTGCTGGAGAATTGACGCCAGTCTTCTTCGGTTCAGCTTTGACAAACTTTGGTGTACAGACCTTCCTTGAGACTTTCCTTAAGTTTGCTCCAGAACCACATGGACACAAAAAAACAGATGGTGAAATTGTGGATCCTTATGACAAGGATTTCTCAGGATTTGTCTTTAAGATCCAGGCCAACATGGACCCTCGTCACCGTGACCGCATCGCCTTTGTCCGTATCGTATCAGGTGAATTTGAGCGTGGGATGAGTGTCAACCTGCCTCGCACTGGTAAGGGTGCTAAACTGTCTAATGTTACCCAGTTTATGGCTGAGAGTCGTGAAAATGTAACTAATGCTGTAGCAGGTGATATTATCGGTGTTTACGATACAGGTACTTATCAGGTTGGGGATACTTTGACGGTTGGAAAAAACAAATTTGAATTTGAACCACTGCCAACCTTTACACCTGAGATTTTCATGAAAGTTTCTGCCAAGAATGTCATGAAGCAAAAATCCTTCCACAAGGGAATCGAGCAATTGGTGCAAGAAGGAGCCATTCAGCTTTATAAGAATTACCAAACAGGCGAGTATATGCTGGGTGCTGTCGGCCAACTCCAGTTTGAAGTCTTCAAGCATCGTATGGAAGGCGAGTACAATGCGGAAGTGGTCATGAGCCCTATGGGTAAAAAGACTGTTCGTTGGATTAAGCCAGAGGACTTGGATGAACGGATGTCCTCAAGCCGAAATATCTTGGCCAAAGACCGTTTTGACCAACCAGTCTTCCTCTTTGAAAATGACTTTGCCCTCCGTTGGTTTGCGGATAAGTATCCAGATGTAGAGTTAGAGGAGAAGATGTAAATCGTTACAAATAACTAGCAACATAAAGTTGCTGTCATTTGACGGTAACCGCTATGGCGGCTTACCTAAACGCTTCACTAGGAAAAATTCACGAATAATATCGATTCGTGGGCTTTTCCGTTGTAACTGGTAGTGAGAGGTCTAGCTAACTGTCTTACTAACTATGTGTGGTAAATGAAATTGATTTGTAAAAATTAGTGTCGTGGATAATAAGACAGCAAAGTATGTGGGGTTTTACCTTAGCCCTCTATCAAAAAGATGTTGAATATTAGACCTTATTCATTTTACTATTAACCTTTATGGTAATAACTTACAAATAAAAGAAAACTTCAGATATTCACCTTTTGTGATTGGTCTGAAGTTTTCTTTTTTACTGTCCATATTTTTGATAAAAGTCAACTTTTACCTGGATGAAGGTTTTGGCTTCGCGTAGGAGTTGAAGAAGGGTGGCGCGGGTTTCAAATTCGTCTCTTGTCTTGGGCAGACTGCGGTTCCGGAAGACTTCTAGATAACGTTCAATTTCATCTAGTAAATCAGAAGCAGGATTGGTCTGGCTCAGTTGACCTGCAATTTTTGAAAAGAGTTGGGCCAAAATCAGGCTCTCACTAGCAGCTAGGTGACAGGTGTTGATTTGCTGGGCCATATTTCGCAGAATACGACTCTGACTTTGTCTCATCTCAAAGTAGTGGATATGGTAATCTGTTTGATGAAAAAGGTGGTCAGAGTGATCTAGATAGACAAGTCTGAGGGCTTCTTCCAAAAGGGTGTCTAATTCTTCTACTAGCTGTGCTCGGTTGCGTCCATCCCCTCTGGATAAATAATATTTGAAGCGTTGGAGGATATCTTTTAACTTTTCTTCTACCAATGTGTGGTAGTGATGAATTTCCTCTTCTCGTGAAGGCATGTAGAGATTAACCAGCAAGGCAAATCCTGTGCCGATAGCAAAGAGAAGGAATTCATTGACTAGAAGCTCTGGGGAGGTTGACTCTTGTACCAAGAGATGGCTAACCAAAACGCTACTTGGCGTGATGCCAATTTCCCAGCCCATCTTGTAGTCTAGGGGAACATAAAGAGCCAGATAGAGGCCAAGGCTCCAGATATGAAATCCGCTCAAGTGAAAGACCAAAACCCCAATAGCCAGAGCTAGAAGCATAGAAAAAAGACGATTGCGGGCCAATTTTAAAGTGCTTCTACGGGTATCAGATAGGCTCAGGAGAGCGATAATTCCAGCCGAAACTGCTGAAGAGAGATTGAGAAAATAAGCAAGAAGACAGGCAAGACAGGTGGCTAAGATGAGCTTGGTCGTACGTTGGCTAATAGACATAAGAATTTCCTAATAAGACTAGAATAAAAGCGGAAAAGACAAGACCTGAGCAGGCTTGCCTTGATGAGTTATTTCTTACGGGCTGCTGCGTATTCGGCAACAGCAGTAAAGAGGACATCTGTAGAAGAGTTGAGGGCTGTTTCGCATGAGTCCTGGATGACCCCAATGACAAATCCAACACCGACAACTTGCATGGCAATATCGTTAGAAATACCGAAAAGACTACAAGCAACTGGGATAAGGAGGAGGGAACCGCCAGCGATACCAGAAGCCCCACAGGCTGAGATAGCAGCTACCACACTAAGGACAAAGGCTGTCGCAAAGTCAACAGGGATTCCCAAAGTATTTACTGCAGCAAGGGTTAGAACGTTAATGGTAATCGCTGCCCCGGCCATATTGATAGTAGATCCAAGTGGGATAGAAACTGAATAGGTATCTGGATCCAGTCCGAGGTCATGGCATAGTTTCATGTTGACAGGGATGTTAGCAGCAGAACTACGAGTGAAGAAGGCTGTTACACCGCTGACACGCAAACATTTCCAAACGAGGGGATAAGGATTTCTCTTCATAAAGAGGAAGGCTATTAGTGGATTGACTACCAGAGCTACAAAGAACATAGTTGTCACCAAGAGGGCAAGCAAGATTCCATAGTTAGCTAGACTTCCGATTCCCTTGTCAGAGATGGTTTTGAAGACAAGACCAAGGATACCAAATGGAGCTAGGTTGATGATCCATTCGACAATCTTAGAAGTCACATCAGCCATGGTTTTCAGCAATTCTTTACTGTTTTTGCTGGCCTCTCTCATAGCAATCCCGAAAATAACTGCCCATGATAGGATACCGATGTAGTTGGCAGTAATAAGGGCATTGACTGGATTGTCAACCAGTTTGAGCAAGAGGTTGCTGAGGACCTGGCCAATTCCATCTGGTGGTGCGATTTCTGTATTGGCACTATTTAAGGTAATCTCAACAGGGACGATGAAACTTGCTAGGACAGCAACAAGTGCCGCTGCAAAGGTTCCCACCAAGTAAAGGAGGATAACCGTTTTCATGTTGCTATCTTGCCCCTTTTGATGTTGGGAAAGGGCATTGGCAACGAGGGCAAAGACTAGAATAGGTGCGATGGCTTTGAGGCCACCAACAAAGAGATCTCCAAGTAAACCAATTCCTGAAATGTTAGGAAGTGTCAGCCCTAGGGTTCCTCCAATAAGCATGCCAATCAAAATTCGTTTGATTAGACTCGCCTTATTCCAAGCATGAATGAATTTTTTCATAACAATCTCCTTTGTTGTGTAATGTTTATGATTATAGTATAAATATGAGCTAAAATCAAGAATTTTCTGTCTATTTTGGCTATTATTTTTGAATATTTATGGAGATTCATCACTTGTGAAAGTATGGTATAATAAATGAAAGGAGTTTTCTATGCAAGAATTTATTCAAACCTACCTCAATAAGCTTGATATAACAACGATTATTGAGAATATCTTAACCAAGTTAATTTCTCTGTTATTACTATTTTTACTCTTTTATATAGCTAAGAAATTGCTCCATACCATGGTGCAGAGAATTGTCAAACCTTCTCTAAAAATGTCTAGTCATGATGTCGGGCGTCAGAAAACCATCTCACGTCTGTTAGAAAATGTGTTTAATTATACCCTTTATTTCTTTTTACTTTACTGTATCTTGTCTATTTTGGGTTTGCCAGTTTCGAGTTTGCTGGCAGGGGCTGGGATTGCTGGGGTGGCTATTGGAATGGGAGCCCAAGGCTTTCTATCTGATGTCATCAATGGCTTTTTCATCCTCTTTGAACGTCAACTGGATGTGGGAGATGAGGTCGTTTTGACAAATGGTCCTATTACCGTATCGGGCAAGGTTGTCAGTGTCGGCATTCGAACAACGCAACTCAGAGGAGAAGATCAGGTTCTGCACTTCGTTCCCAATCGGAATATCACCGTCGTCAGCAATTTCTCACGCACAGACTAGACCTGTTATTTTAAGTAATTTGTGGTACAATAGAAAGAGTTTAATAAAGGAGAAAAGATGGTTTTAGAAAAGCAGTTGGGCAATGGTTGTACCTGGATAGACCTTGATGTGGATAAGATTAAAAATATGGAAGATCTTTCTGACATCTATGGATTGGACAAGGAAACCATTGAGTATGCTCTGGATAGAAATGAACGAGCTCATATGGATTATAACCGTGAAACGGAGACGGTAACCTTTATTTATAATGTTCTTGATTTAGAAAAAGACAAAGAATATTATGAAGCGATTCCCATGACCTTTATCGTCGAAAGACAACGAATGATTACCATCAGCAACCATAAGAATGCTTATGTCATTGATCAGATGTCAGCTTATCTGGATAGCCATGAGTCGCTTTCTATTTACAAGTTTCTCTTTGCTGGTTTAGAGATTATCAGTAACGCTTATTATCCTGTCATTGAAGAGATGGATAAAAGTAAGGACGAAATTAGTGCCTTGCTACGTCAAACTACAACAAAGAAAAATCTCTTCGCCCTCTCTGACTTGGAGACTGGTATGGTTTACTTGACAGCAGCAGCAAAACAAAATCGACTCCTCTTGGAACATATCCAGGGCCATGCTCTTTATCGGAGATTTAATGATGTCGAACGAGAGCAGTTTGATGATGCCATGATTGAAGCCCATCAGTTGGTGTCTATGACAGACTTGATTTCTCAAGTCTTGCAACAACTCTCAGCTTCTTACAACAACATCCTAAACAATAACTTGAATGATAGTTTGTCAATTTTGACTATTATCTCCGTCTTACTAGCAGTACTTGCGGTTATTACAGGTTTCTTCGGAATGAATGTTCCTCTACCATTTACAGAAGAGCCAAATGCTTGGATTTATATCTTAATGGCTAGCTTGATTTTATGGGCAGCCTTATCTCAATGGCTGAAGAAAATTACTAGAAAATAAAAGAGAAGGAGCCAGAATGGCGATTGAAAACTATATGCCAGATTTTGCTGTGGAAGCAGTTTATGATCTGACAGTTCCAAGCCTGCAGGCGCAGGGAATCAAGGCTGTTTTGGTCGATTTGGATAATACCCTCATTGCCTGGAACAACCCTGATGGGACACCAGAAATGAAGCAATGGCTACATGATCTTCGGGACGCGGGCATTCGCATTATCGTAGTCTCAAACAACACTAAGAAACGCGTCCAACGAGCAGTTGAGAAGTTTGGGATTGATTACGTTTATTGGGCATTGAAGCCCTTCACATTTGGGATTGACCGTGCCATGAAGGAATTCCACTATGATAAAAGCGAAGTGGTCATGGTTGGCGATCAGCTCATGACAGATATTCGTGCAGCCCACCGTGCTGGCATTCGCTCGATTTTAGTCAAACCCTTGGTCCAACATGATTCGATCAAAACGCAGATTAACCGAGCTCGTGAGCGCCGTGTCATGCGAAAAATCACTGAAAAGTACGGACCGATTACATATAAAAAAGGAATTTAACTATGGAAGAAATTCTCTGTATTGGTTGTGGAGCAACCATTCAGACGACAGACAAGGCTGGACTTGGATTTACTCCCCAGTCGGCACTTGAAAAAGGTTTGGAGACTGGCGAAGTCTATTGCCAACGCTGTTTCCGTCTCCGCCACTATAATGAAATCACGGATGTCCAGTTGACAGACGATGATTTCCTCAAGCTCTTGCACGAGGTTGGAGACAGTGATGCATTAGTGGTCAATGTCATTGATATATTTGATTTTAATGGCTCTGTTATCCCAGGATTGCCACGTTTTGTCTCAGGCAATGATGTCCTCTTGGTTGGAAATAAAAAAGATATCCTCCCTAAGTCAGTTAAGCCGAGCAAGATTAGCCAGTGGCTCATGGAACGTGCCCACGAAGAAGGACTTCGTCCAGTCGATGTCGTCCTAACTTCGGCACAAAACAAACATGCCATTAAAGAAGTCATTGACAAGATTGAACACTACCGTAAGGGCCGTGATGTCTATGTGGTTGGTGTAACCAACGTTGGAAAATCAACTCTTATCAATGCTATTATCCAAGAAATCACGGGTGATCAGAATGTTATCACGACTTCGCGCTTCCCAGGGACAACCTTGGACAAGATTGAGATTCCGCTTGACGACGGTTCTTATATCTACGATACACCGGGGATTATCCACCGTCACCAGATGGCTCACTACTTGACGGCTAAAAACCTCAAGTATGTCAGCCCCAAAAAGGAAATCAAGCCTAAAACCTATCAGCTCAATCCTGAACAAACCCTGTTTCTAGGTGGTCTCGGACGTTTTGACTTTATATCAGGAGAAAAACAAGGATTTACTGCTTTCTTTGACAATGAACTCAAACTCCATCGTACCAAACTTGAAGGCGCTAGTGCTTTCTACGATAAGCACGTCGGAACCCTTCTGACACCGCCAAATAGCAAGGAAAAAGAAGATTTTCCAAAATTAGTCCAGCATGTATTTAATATTAAGGAGAAGACTGACCTAGTCATCTCAGGCCTAGGCTGGATCCGCGTAACAGGCACAGCAAAAGTCGCCGTCTGGGCACCAGAAGGCGTCGCAGTCGTCACACGAAAAGCAATTATTTAAAATGAAATCACTGAGCGAACAAAGTGAGCTCATAAAAAGATAGTTATTGCCGTGGTGTGATTGCCAATCGTTAGATTGGTAAGGGGCATAATTGAGACCTAGGCTCAATTGTGAGGTCAGGAAATCCATTTTTCAAAGATGAGATCTTTGAAAAATTAGTTCCGACCGTCCCTCACCACCTAAAATAACTATCAAAAAAACAAGGAAGAAATTATGTCATTAACATCAAAACAACGTGCCTTCCTCAACAGTCAGGCACACACCCTCAAACCCATCATCCAAATCGGTAAAAATGGACTTAACGACCAAATCAAAACCAGCGTTCGTCAGGCACTTGACGCACGCGAATTGATTAAGGTTACTCTTTTGCAAAACACCGATGAAAATATCCACGAAGTAGCTGAAATTTTGGAAGAAGAAATCGGTGTGGATACAGTCCAAAAAATCGGACGAATCTTAATCTTGTTTAAACAATCCAGCAAGAAAGAAAATCGCAAGATTTCTAAGAAAGTCAAAGAAATCTAAGACTGAAACTCCAAACAACTGTTTTTACAGAGAAATAAAGGAGACTAGCCTATGGCAATCGAACTATTGACTCCCTTTACCAAGGTAGAGTTGGAGCCAGAAATCAAGGAGAAAAAACGCAAACAAGTCGGGATTTTAGGGGGGAATTTTAACCCTGTTCACAATGCCCATCTCATTGTTGCGGATCAAGTGCGTCAGCAGTTGGGACTAGATCAAGTTCTGCTTATGCCTGAATACCAACCTCCTCACGTAGATAAAAAAGAAACCATTCCTGAACACCATCGTCTCAAGATGCTTGAGTTGGCGATTGAGGGGATTGAAGGTCTGGACATTGAAACTATTGAGTTGGAGCGCAAGGGCATTTCCTATACCTACGACACTATGAAGATTTTAACAGAGAAGAATCCAGATACGGATTATTACTTTATCATCGGTGCCGATATGGTGGACTATCTGCCTAAGTGGTACCGAATTGATGAGCTGGTCGACATGGTTCAGTTTGTAGGGGTTCAGCGCCCACGCTACAAGGCAGGGACTTCCTATCCCGTTATCTGGGTGGATGTGCCTCTCATGGATATTTCGTCTAGCATGGTGCGGGACTTCCTTGACCAAGGTCGGAAACCCAACTTTCTCTTGCCTCAGCCTGTGCTAGACTACATCGAGAAGGAGGGGCTCTACTGATGCCCTATCAAGACTATATCAACTGCTCTCGTGAGGCTTTGTTGGAAAAAATGGCAGAGCTTCTACCTGAAAAACGTTTAACCCATTGCTTGGGAGTAGAGCGTGCAGCCATAGAACTGGCCCAGCGATTTGGTGTGGATACTGAGAAAGCCGGTCTAGCAGGTCTCCTTCATGACTATGCTAAAAAGTTGTCAGATCAGGAATTTCTGAATTTGATTGACCGTTATCAGCTAGACCCTAACCTCAAAAACTGGGGCAATAATGTCTGGCATGGGATGGTCGGAATTTACAAAATTCAGGAAGATTTGGATTTACATGATTCAGAAATTCTGCGAGCCATTGAAATCCATACAGTTGGGGCGGATCAGATGACAGATCTTGATAAGGTCATCTACGTCGCAGACTATACCGAGCATAATCGAGCCTTTCCTGGAGTAGATGTGGCACGTGAGATTGCAAGTTTATCGCTTAATAAGGCGGTGGCCTACGAAACAGCTCGTACCGTGGAGCATCTAGCTCATCAGGGATTCTCTATCTATCCCCAAACCCTTGAAACCTATAACGCCTTTGTGCACTATTTGAAAGAGGACTAAATGAAGACGGCTTTTATAATCATTGATGTTCAGAATATTTTAGTGGAAACTGGTTTTCAGACAAATAGTCTATTGGAAAAAATTTCTTATTTACAAAACCAGGCTAGAAGCAAGAATATTGAAATTGTCTATGTTCAACATATTGAGAACGCTGAAGCTCAAACATCAGAAGATTGGCAGTTATCTGAGCTTTTAAGTCGAAAACCTAATGAAAAGGTCTTTCAGAAGAAGTATAACAGTATTTTCAAAGAAACTGGTTTAAAAGAATACTTGGATAAACAGGGGATTGAAAAATTAGTTTTATGTGGTATGCAGACAGAATATTGTGTGGATACCTCTGTCAAGGTTGCCTTTGAATATGGCTATCAGCTTATTATTCCAGAAGGAACTTGCACAACGTTTGATGGGAAAGACATTCCAGCAGAAACGATAAATGAATTTTATGAGGGCATTTGGGAGGGGCGCTTTGCAGATGTCCTAGATTACAAGCATATTTTCTAGAAAGAGGACTAAATGAACGAAAAAGAATTACTAGAACTAGTCGTGAAAGCGGCTGATGAGAAACGTGCGGAGGATATCCTCGCACTTGACGTACAAGATTTGACTAGCGTGACGGATTACTTTGTTATTACTAGTTCAATGAATAGCCGTCAGTTGGATGCTATCGCTGATAACATCCGTGAAAAAGTAGCTGATGCAGGCTTTAAAGGTAGCCATATCGAAGGCGATGCAGCTGGAGGTTGGGTCTTGCTAGACCTCGGTGCTGTCGTTGTGCATATCTTCTCAGAAGAAATGCGTGCCCACTATAATCTGGAAAAACTATGGCATGAGGCGAATTCAGTAGATTTATCTGAAACTCTTGCTTAGAAGACGAACTCGGTTGCAGTCAACTGGGTTTCTTTGCTTATTTTAGAAAAATCGATAGAAAGGTAAAGGGCGAGTGGTGTTTGCCATTGACGCTCTTGGTATCATGATTATGGCAACTTATGAAACTTTTGCGGCTGTTTACGATGCGGTCATGGACGACAGTTTATACGATAGATGGACGGATTTTTCGCTTCGTCATTTGCCTAAGACCAAGGAGAGAAAGAAACTCTTGGAATTGGCTTGTGGGACAGGAATTCAATCGGTGCGCTTCTCTCAGGCTGGTTTTGATGTAACTGGCCTGGACTTGAGTGGGGATATGTTGAAGATTGCCGAGAAGAGAGCTTCTTCAGCCAAACAAAAGATTGATTTTATCGAAGGCAATATGCTGGATTTATCCAAGGCAGGTCAATATGATTTTGTCACTTGTTATTCGGACTCAATCTGCTACATGCAGGATGAAGCGGAAGTAGGAGACGTCTTTAAGGAAGTATATAATTCCCTCAACGAAGATGGTGTCTTTATCTTTGATGTGCATTCAACCTACCAGACTGATGAGGTTTTTCCAGGCTATTCTTACCATGAAAATGCGGAAGAGTTCGCCATGCTCTGGGATACCTACGAGGATGCGGCGCCTCACTCCATCGTGCATGAGTTGACTTTCTTTATCAAGGAAGCGGACGGTTCCTTTAGTCGCTACGATGAAGTGCATGAGGAGCGGACTTATGAGATCCTGACCTATGATATTTTGCTGGAACAGGCTGGTTTCAAATCCTTCAAACTTTATGCGGACTTTGAGGACAAAGAGCCTACAGAAACTAGCACCCGTTGGTTTTTTGTCGCGCAGAAGTAGGAGATTATCATGACCATCACAGGTATTATCGCGGAGTTTAATCCCTTTCATAATGGGCATAAGTACCTGCTAAATCAGGCTGAGGGACTGAAAATCGTTGCCATGTCAGGGAATTTCATGCAGCGTGGAGAGCCTGCTATCGTGGATAAGTGGACACGAGCCCAGATGGCGCTGGAAAATGGAGCGGATCTGGTAGTGGAATTGCCCTTTTTAGTCAGTGTTCAGGCGGCGGATTTCTTCGGCCAAGGAGCTGTGGATATCTTGGCTCGGTTGGGGATTGATACTCTAGCCTTTGGGACGGAGGAAGTTCTAGATTACCAGAAAATCGCTGACTTATACACAGAGCAGGGGGCTGAGATGGAGAAATTTGTGGAAAATCTGCCTGATTCCCTTTCCTATCCCCAGAAAACCCAAACCATGTGGAAGGAATTTGCAGGTCTTGATTTTTCAGGCAATACGCCCAATCATGTTCTTGCTCTTGCCTATGCCAAAGCCGTTGTTGGACACAACACCAAACTGCATCCGATTCAGCGTCAGGGGGCGGGCTACCATTCTGTAGATAAAGATGTGGACTTTGCTTCGGCGACAGCTCTTCGTCAGCACCAGAAGGATCAAGATTTCTTAGAACGCTTTATGCCTTCTGTTGCCCTCTTTGAGCAGGCCAGTAAGGTGAGCTGGGAAGACTATTTTCCCTTGCTCCGCTATCAAATCTTGTCAAATCCAGACCTAACCACTATCTATCAGGTCAATCAAGAAATGGCTGCGCGCATTAAGGAAGCTATTAAAACAGCCCAGTCTGTGGAAGAATTGGTTGAGGCGGTTGCGACCAAGCGTTATACCAAGGCGCGTGTCAGACGCCTTTTGACTTATATTTTGGTGCAGGCTAGAGAAAATGACTTGCCAGAAGACATTCATGTCCTTGGCTTTACCGAAAAAGGCAGACAACATCTCAAGTCTCTGAAAGAGCAGGTCCATCTAGTCAGCCGAATTGGCAAAGAACCTTGGGATGCTATGACCCAAAAGGCAGACCAGATTTACCAACTGGGAAATCCAAGTATAGCAGAGCAGAATTTTGGAAGAGTACCGATAAGAATAGAAACAAACTAAGTCTACTGAAAGGTGGACTTTTTCTCAAGTCTCTACTAAACTACTATTTCTAAATAACAAGTTTATTTTAGCAAACGCGTTCCAAATTCCCCAAAACATATTCTATTTTAGGTTTGTGAAAATCACTTTTTTATGGTAGAATGTAAAAGAATGTATGTCATTCGGAATAACAATAAAATGAGGTAAAAACATGGAAATCATGTCGCTTGCGATTGCTGTTTTTGCCGTCATCATTGGTTTAGTCATTGGATATGTCAGCATCTCAGCTAAGATGAAATCATCTCAGGAAGCTGCAGAGTTGATGCTTTTAAATGCTGAACAAGAAGCAACTAATTTACGTGGACAAGCTGAGCGTGAAGCGGATTTACTTGTTAATGAAGCTAAACGTGAAAGCAAGTCTCTTAAAAAAGAAGCACTATTGGAGGCCAAAGAAGAAGCCAGAAAATACCGTGAAGAAGTGGACGCTGAATTCAAATCAGAACGTCAAGAACTCAAACAAATCGAAAGTCGTTTGACAGAGAGAGCTACTAGCCTTGACCGTAAGGACGACAATTTGACGAGTAAAGAACAAACACTTGAACAAAAAGAACAAAGTATTTCTGATAGAGCGAAAAACCTTGATGCGCGTGAAGAGCAATTAGAGGAAGTCGAAAGACAAAAAGAAGCAGAACTAGAGCGTATCGGTGCTCTGTCTTAGGCAGAAGCACGAGATATTATCTTGGCACAGACAGAGGAGAACTTGACCAAGGAGATTGCCAGTCGCATTCGCGAAGCTGAGCAAGAGGTCAAGGAACGTTCTGACAAAATGGCCAAGGACATCCTAGTTCAAGCCATGCAACGTATCGCTGGTGAATATGTGGCGGAGTCAACAAACTCAACGGTTCACCTGCCAGACGATACTATGAAGGGACGCATTATTGGTCGTGAAGGTCGTAACATTCGTACCTTTGAAAGTTTGACAGGGGTTGATGTTATTATCGACGATACGCCAGAAGTGGTGACCTTGTCAGGATTTGATCCAATTCGTCGCGAAATTGCCCGCATGACCATGGAAATGTTGCTTAAGGATGGTCGTATTCATCCGGCTCGTATCGAAGAGTTGGTTGAGAAAAACCGTCAAGAGATTGACAATAAAATCCGTGAATATGGTGAGGCTGCTGCCTATGAAATTGGTGCGCCAAACCTTCATCCTGACTTGATGAAGATTATGGGACGTTTACAGTTCCGTACTTCTTATGGACAAAATGTTTTGCGTCATTCGATTGAGGTTGCTAAGTTAGCTGGTATCATGGCGAGTGAGCTTGGCGAAAATGCGGCTCTTGCCCGTCGTGCTGGATTCCTTCACGATATCGGAAAAGCCATTGACCGTGAGGTTGAAGGTAGCCACGTTGAAATCGGTATGGAACTGGCCCGTAAGTACAAGGAACATCCAGTTGTGGTGAATACGATTGCTAGTCACCACGGAGATGTTGAAGCTGAGAGCGTCATTGCAGTGATCGTCGCTGCAGCAGATGCCTTGAGTGCAGCTCGTCCAGGTGCTCGTAGTGAGTCTCTTGAAAGCTATATCAAGCGTCTTCATGATTTGGAAGAAATTGCTAATAGCTTTGAAGGGGTACAAAATAGCTTTGCCCTTCAAGCAGGACGTGAAATCCGCATCATGGTAAATCCAGGACAAATCAAGGACGACAAAGTCACAATCTTGGCTCACAAAGTTCGTGAAAAAATTGAAAACAATCTCGATTACCCAGGAAATATCAAAGTAACCGTGATTCGCGAGCTTCGTGCAGTAGATTATGCTAAATAATAAAAAACTGAGGTCAGAAGAGAATCTGACTTCAGTTTTTTGAATAAATTATTTGAAATAATTCGTTATATTATCGAGGTGAAATCTCAATTGGTGATAAGTAGATTAAATCTTGAGTAGAGTTATAGTTACCGATTTCTGCTTTAATATGTATATTTTGTCCGGTTTTAATATTGTCTCCATTAAATGAATTGAATATAGGATTTGAGATGATAGTGATTTGAGGGATTTTGAAATTAGGGCCTGATACCTCATCAGGATGATAATTTCCAGAATGAATAAGAATATCATATTTTGATTTTGACTTAGCAAGATTTGCTATGTTCCCATCAAATTCAATTATCTGACCTTTGTGTTTTTGAATAAAATCTGTTATGACACTTTGATCTTCAGTTTGGAGCAGAGATTTAAAGTCTTCATTGTTTTCTACTGTGATAATAGTTGCTTGTGATGGACTTGTTGACGAGGTTTCGGTCGAGCTTGATGTGGTGTTAGTTGAACTAGAGGAAGCAGGCGTCGAACTTGATGATGTAGAGGATGATTCACTAGTTTTCTCGACAGATTTTTCAATAACACTACTAGTTTCTGTAGATGAAGGGGTAGAAACAGTAGTTGGTTTATCTGAGATTACTACAATTAGAACTAACAGAAGAATCATAAATATTACACCTGCACCAATTAAATATGGAATTAATTTTTTTATTTTCAGTTCCATTGGGCTTAATGGTGTAATTTCAACCTCAGCTTCTTTTTCAAAAAAACCAAATACTCCAGCATTTCCATGATCAATAATATTGATTTTGACTTCACTTTTTTTGAGATTGAGTTCAGATAAGCCATTTTCAATCGCTTCATCAACATTTTTTCCTTTATAATTTCCCATAAACTTCTCCTTTTTATATTAGTAGTTTTATTATCTCTTAAATAGAATAAAAAGGCAAGTATATTTTAAGGGGATACCTTGTATAAATCTAAATAAATAAGAAAGAGCAGTTGAAAAATTACTGCTTTTTTGTTACACTAGATAGAAAGACTGTAAAGGATAATCTGGCTTTTTGCCATTATTCTAGAGAAATGTTATTTCACAGACTGACTAAAAGGAGACACAATGGCAGACCGAGGCTTACTAATCGTTTTTTCTGGTCCTTCAGGGGTTGGAAAAGGAACGGTTAGAAGAGAGATTTTTGAGAGTTCTGAAAACCAATTTCAATACTCTGTATCGATGACGACACGTGCACAACGTCCGGGAGAAGTGGATGGTGTTGACTATTTCTTCCGTACTCGCGAAGAGTTTGAAGAGCTGATTCGTCAAGGACAGATGTTGGAATATGCAGAATATGTTGGCAACTACTATGGAACGCCTCTGACCTATGTCAATGAAACCTTGGACAAGGGAATCGATGTTTTCCTTGAAATTGAAGTTCAGGGTGCTCTCCAGGTTAAGAAAAAGGTTCCAGATGCTGTCTTTATCTTCCTGACACCACCAGATTTGGATGAATTGCAAGATCGTTTGGTAGGACGTGGAACAGATAGTGCAGAAGTGATTGCCCAACGAATCGAAAAGGCCAAGGAAGAAATTGCCCTTATGCGTGAGTATGATTATGCGATTGTCAACGATCAGGTGCCCCTAGCTGCTGAGCGTGTCAAACGTGTGATCGAAGCAGAGCACTTCCGTGTGGATCGTGTCATTGGTCACTATCAGGAGATGTTACCAAAGTCTCCAACTACCCGATAAAATTTAGAAAATAGGTACAAGCAAATGATGTTAAAACCCTCTATTGATACCTTGCTCGACAAGGTTCCATCAAAATATTCACTCGTAATCTTGGAAGCAAAACGTGCCCACGAATTGGAAGCAGGTGCGCCAGCAACTCAAGGTTTCAAGTCTGAAAAATCAACTCTTCGCGCTTTAGAAGAAATCGAATCAGGAAACGTTACAATTCACCCAGATCCAGAAGGAAAACGTGAAGCAGTGCGTCGCCGTATCGAAGAAGAAAAACGCCGCAAAGAAGAAGAAGAAAAGAAAATCAAAGAGCAAATTGCTAAAGAAAAAGAAGATGGTGAAAAAATTTAAGGTTGGGGGGACTCAATCTTATTTTTTCTATTGCAAGAATGTACTGACAAGGAGGAGGTGAGAAGATGGCCATAGCCAAGATTATTGTAGATGTGCCCTTGATGCAGACGGACCAGCCCTATAGTTACAGGATTCCTGAGGAATTTGAGGGAATGCTGGAAGTTGGAATGAGGGTTCACGTGCCCTTTGGTAAGGGAAATCGCCTGATTCAAGGGATTGTTCTTGGTTTGGAGTCCCAATCAGACGAGGAAGAGATGGAACAAGATTTAAAAGATATAGCCGAGGTGCTGGATTTTTCTCCTGTTCTCACGCAAGAACAACTCTGGCTGGCTGAGGAGTTACGCAAGTCCGTCTTCTCATACAAAATCTCCATCCTCAAGGCCATGCTTCCAGGATTTCTGAACTCCAGCTATGACAAGATTCTCTATCCTTTGGCAGGTCTGAGTCAGGAAGACCGAGAGCGCTTGTTTGGTTCTGAAGATTCACTAGCCTTTTCTTCTCTGGATCTAGCTAAGCAAGCTGAAATGATGCGATTGACTAGAAAAGGTCTGCTTGGTCTGGAATATCAGGCAGTCGATCAAAAGAAGGTCAAAACCCAGTCTTGGTATGAGGTGAATCTTGCTCAATTAAAAAGTGTAGAGATTTCTGCACGTGCCAAGAAAAAGGTGGAATTGAGAGACTATTTACTGTCTCATCCTGAGAGTGCTTCCTTGGCTAGTTTGTTAGAATCCTACTCGCGGGAGCAAGTCAACTTCTTTGTAGAACAAGGTGCTGTGACCATAGTCCAAAAGGAAGTTCAACGCTCAGCTGCTTATTTTGAGGGCATTGAGGTAAGTCGGCCTTTGGAGTTGAATCCAGAGCAAAGGCAGGCGCGTGATGCGGTTGTCAGTGCGATTGGCAGTCATCAGCCTCCCTTCCTTCTTCAAGGGATTACAGGAAGTGGGAAGACAGAGGTTTACTTGCAGATTATCCAAGGGGCCTTGGATAAGGGCAAAACTGCTATTTTGCTTGTACCTGAGATTTCCCTGACTCCTCAGATGACGGAGCGTTTTATAGCACGTTTTGGGGACAAGGTTGCCATTCTTCACTCTGGCCTGTCCAATGGTGAAAAGTATGATGAATGGCGCAAGGTGGAACGCGGCGATGCTCAAGTTGTTGTTGGCGCCAGATCGGCCATCTTTGCTCCGCTGAAAAATTTAGGTGTTATGATTATCGATGAGGAGCACGAAGCGACTTATAAGCAAGACAGTAATCCCCGCTACCATGCTAGAGAGGTGGCTGTTTTACGGGCCCAATACAATCAAGCGGCATTGGTTCTTGGTTCCGCGACACCGAGCTTAGAAAGCCGTGCGCGAGCTGGCAAAGGCGTTTATCAACATTTACGTCTGACCCAACGCGCCAATCCTTTAGCTAGGATCCCTGAGGTTCAAGTAATTGACTTTCGAGACTATATCGGACAAAATGAGACGTCAAACTTCACGCCACCTTTGCTAGAGGCTATTCAGGACCGTCTAGCTAAAAAAGAGCAGGTGGTTCTTATGCTCAATCGTCGTGGTTATTCTAGCTTTGTCATGTGTCGGGAGTGTGGGACCGTGGATACTTGTCCCAACTGTGACATTTCCTTGACCTTGCACATGGATACCAAGACCATGAACTGCCATTATTGTGGCTTTTCGAAGGATATTCCTCAGGTCTGTCCTAACTGTAAGAGCCGAAGTATTCGTTACTATGGGACAGGGACACAAAAGGCTTATGATGAGCTGGCAGAACTCTTTCCGCAGGCGCGCATTTTGCGGATGGATGTGGACACGACTCGTAAGAAAGGTAGTCACCAAGCTCTGCTTGACCAGTTTGGACGAGGAGAAGCGGATATCTTGCTAGGAACTCAGATGATTGCTAAGGGATTGGATTTTCCAAATGTGACTTTAGTCGGAGTTCTAAATGCGGATACGGCCTTGAATCTGCCTGATTTCCGTTCTTCTGAGAGAACCTTCCAGCTCTTGACTCAGGTTGCAGGCCGGGCAGGTCGTGCTGAAAAAGCTGGGCAGGTCTTGATTCAGTCCTACAATCCGCAGCACTATGCTATTCGATTTGCCAAGGATCAGAACTACGAAGGCTTTTATACCTATGAAATGGGTATCAGACGACAACTAGGTTATCCGCCTTACTATTTCACTATTGGCATTACCCTTTCTCACAAGAAAGAAGAAGAGGTGGTCAAACGTGCTTATGAAGTTATGAATATTTTGCGGTCAGGATTGTCAGAGACCAGTAACATTCTTGGGCCAACCCCCAAACCGATTGCTCGTACCCACAACCTCTATCATTACCAGATTTTGATTAAATACCGTTTAGAAGATGAGCTAAGTCCGACCCTCAACCAGGTCTTAGCCTTGACTCAAGAACGGGAAAATAGTGAGCTCCGTCTCAGCATTGACCATGAGCCACAGCAATTTTTATAAGAAGGAGAAGATATGACAAAATTAATCTTTATGGGGACACCCGACTTTTCAGCAACAGTCTTAAAAGGACTTTTGACAGATGACCGTTACGAAATTCTAGCCGTTGTGACCCAGCCGGACCGTGCTGTTGGGCGAAAAAAAGTGATTCAAGAAACCCCAGTCAAGCAGGCTGCCAAGGAAGCAGGACTTCCTATCTACCAACCTGAAAAATTATCAGGAAGTCCAGAGATGGAAGCTATTATGAAACTAGGAGCAGATGGAATTGTGACTGCTGCTTTTGGGCAGTTTCTCCCAAGTAAACTCCTTGATAGCATGGATTTTGCGGTCAATGTTCACGCCTCCCTTCTTCCAAAACACCGTGGTGGAGCGCCTATCCATTATGCCTTGATTCAAGGTGATGAGGAAGCTGGTGTGACCATTATGGAAATGGTCAAGGAAATGGATGCAGGAGATATGATTTCTCGTCGCAGCATCCCTATAACAGATGAGGACAATGTTGGTACCTTATTTGAGAAATTGGCGCTAGTTGGTCGTGATTTGCTCCTGGATACCCTGCCTGCCTATATTGCTGGTGATATTAAACCTGAACCGCAGGATCCAAGTCAGGTTACTTTCTCTCCAAATATCAAGCCAGAAGAAGAAAAACTGGATTGGACTAAAAGCAATCGCCAACTCTTTAACCAAATCCGTGGAATGAACCCCTGGCCTGTTGCCCACACTTTCCTTAAAGGCGACCGCTTTAAAATTTATGAAGCCTTGTCAGTAGAAGGTCAGGGAAATCCAGGTGAAATCCTCTCTATTGGCAAGAAAGAATTAATTGTCGCAACGGCAGTAGGAGCTCTGTCTCTCAAACAAGTGCAGCCAGCAGGCAAACCTAAGATGGACATTGCTTCCTTCCTCAACGGTGTTGGACGGACATTGACAGTAGGAGAACGATTTGGTGACTAAAGTAGAAACAGCTAGAAGTCTAGCTCTAGCAGTATTAGAGGATGTCTTTATCAATCAAGCATACTCAAATATCGCCTTAAATAAGCACCTCAAGGGTAGTCAACTTTCTGTAGCAGACAAGGGCTTGGTGACCGAGCTGGTCTATGGAACGGTAACCCGTAAACTGACTCTGGAATGGTACCTATCCCACTTTATCGAAGACAGAGACCAGTTAGACAGCTGGCTCTATGTCCTTCTCCTCATGAGTGCCTACCAGCTCCGCTATTTGGACAAGATTCCAGACCATGCTGTGGTCAATGAAGCAGTAGAATTGGCCAAATTCCGTAAAAAAGGCAGTGAAAAATTGGTCAACGCCGTCCTTCGCCGTATCTTGCGTGAAGGCTGGCCAGATATTACTAGCATCAAGCGAAAAAACAAGCGTGATTCCATTGCCTATTCTCTCCCAGTTTGGCTAGTTGCCAAACTCAAGGAAGAATACGGAGAAGAGCGAGCGCAAGCTATCTTTGAAAGTCTCTTGGTGCGCAACAAGGCCAGTATTCGTGTGACAGACCTAGGACGAAAAGAGGAAATCCAAGCCTTGTTGGAGGCCAGTGATTCATCCTTGTCTCCTTCTGGTTTGGTTAAGGAGCAGGGGCATTTTGCAGGCCATGATTTGTTTGAGGATGGAGCCATTACCATCCAAGACGAGTCCAGTCAGCTTGTTGCTCCGACGCTTGATTTACAAGGTGATGAGCAGGTTCTAGATGCTTGTGCAGCTCCGGGTGGGAAAACAGCCCATATAGCCTCTTATCTCACGACAGGTCAGGTAATTGCTCTGGATTTATATGACCACAAGTTGGACTTAATCCAAGAAAATGCCCAACGTCTAGGGGTTGCAGAACGAGTTCAAACGAAAAAATTGGATGCCAGAAAGGTGCATGAGTTTTTTGGTCAGGATTCTTTTGATAAGATTTTGGTGGATGCTCCCTGTTCAGGAATCGGTCTTCTGCGCCGAAAACCAGACATCAAATACAATAAAGGAACAGCAGATTTCGCGTCCTTGCAGGAAATTCAGCTAGAAATATTAGGTAGTGTTTGTCAAACACTACGCAAAGGTGGTATAATAACTTATAGTACCTGTACTATTGTCTCAGAGGAGAACTTTCAAGTCGTACAGGCATTTTTAGAAAGTCATCCTGAATTTGAGCAGGTAACACTAGAACATGAATGTAAGGATATCATGAAAGATGGCTGTATCCTCATTACACCTGAATTGTATGGAAGTGATGGATTCTTCATCAGTCAATTTCGCAAGATATCGGATTAGGAAGGAACTAACACATGGAAATTTCATTATTAACAGATGTTGGTCAGAAACGAACAAATAACCAAGACTATGTCAACCACTATGTCAATAGAGCTGGACGTACCATGATTATCCTAGCTGATGGTATGGGAGGTCATCGCGCAGGGAATATCGCTAGTGAAATGGCGGTAACAGACCTAGGTGTAGCTTGGGTCGATACTCAAATCGATACAGTTAATGAAGTGCGTGAATGGTTTGCTAACAACCTTGAGATTGAAAATCAAAGGATTAACCAATTGGGACAAAATGAAGCCTATAAAGGAATGGGAACAACCCTTGAGGCTGTAGCGATTATTGATAATCAGGCTATTTATGCTCACATCGGAGATTCTCGTATTGGTTTGATTCGTGGAGAAGAGTACCACCAGTTGACGAGCGACCATTCTTTGGTCAATGAATTGCTTAAGGCAGGTCAATTGACACCAGAAGAAGCAGCTAGCCATCCACAGAAAAATATTATTACTCAATCTATCGGTCAAAAAGATGAAGTTCAACCTGATTTTGGAATGATTACCCTTGAGCCAGGAGACTATCTCTTGCTCAATAGTGATGGTTTGACTAACATGATTTCAGGCAGTGAGATTTGTGATATTGTAACCAGTGATATTCCTTTGGCAGATAAAACAGCGACGCTTGTGCGTTTTGCTAACAATGCAGGAGGTTTAGACAACATTACGGTTGCCCTTGTTTCTATGAACGAGGAGGATGCAGAATGATCCAAATCGGCAAGATTTTTGCCGGACGCTATCGGATTGTGAAACAGATTGGCCGAGGAGGCATGGCAGATGTCTATTTGGCCAAGGATTTAATTCTAGACGGAGAAGAAGTGGCAGTGAAGGTCCTGAGGACCAACTACCAGACGGACCCGATAGCTGTAGCTCGTTTTCAGCGTGAAGCGAGAGCTATGGCAGATCTAGACCATCCTCATATCGTTCGGATAACAGATATTGGTGAGGAAGACGGTCAACAGTATCTTGCAATGGAGTATGTTGCTGGACTAGACCTCAAACGCTATATCAAGGAACACTATCCTCTTTCTAATGAAGAAGCCGTCCGTATCATGGGGCAAATCCTCCTAGCCATGCGTTTGGCCCATACTAGAGGAATTGTTCACAGGGACTTGAAACCTCAAAATATCCTTTTGACACCAGATGGGACTGCCAAGGTCACAGACTTTGGGATTGCGGTCGCTTTTGCAGAGACAAGTCTGACTCAGACTAACTCTATGCTGGGTTCGGTTCATTACTTGTCACCAGAGCAGGCGCGTGGTTCTAAGGCGACTGTACAGAGTGATATCTATGCCATGGGGATTATTTTCTATGAGATGCTGACAGGCCATATCCCTTATGACGGGGATAGTGCGGTGACCATCGCCCTTCAGCATTTCCAGAAACCACTGCCGTCAGTTATTGATGAAAATCCATCTGTGCCTCAGGCTTTGGAGAATGTTGTTATCAAGGCAACTGCCAAGAAATTGACAGATCGTTATCAGTCAGTTGCAGAGATGTATGTGGACTTGTCTAGTAGCTTGTCTTATAATCGTCGCAATGAGCCTAAACTGGTATTTAATGATACTACTAAGGCGGACACCAAGACACTACCGAAGGTATCCCAGAGTACCTTGACTTCGATTCCTAAGGTGCAAACACAGAGTCCGAAGCCACAGACTGCGAAACCTAGTCAGCAGGTTTCAGAAGACAATTACGCAAGCAAGACTGTTAAGAAACGGAAATTTAGAGTTCGTTATATGATTTTGTTGGCCAGCATTGTATTGGTGGCAGCCTCTCTGATTTGGATACTATCTAGAACTCCTGCAACCATTGCCATTCCAGATGTGGCAGGCCAGACAGTTGCGGAAGCCAAGGAAACGCTCAAGAAAGCCAATTTTGAGATTGGCGAGGAGAAATCAGAGGCTAGTGAAAAGGTGGAAGAAGGGCGGATTATCCGTACAGATCCTGAAGCTGGAAAGACTCGAAAAGAAGGTTCGAAAATCAATTTGGTTGTCTCATCAGGCAAGCAATCTTTCCAATTGAGTAACTATATCGGCCGTAAATCGACAGATGTTATCGCAGAACTCAAGCAGAAGAAGGTTCCTGAAAATCTCATCAAGATTGAGGAAGAAGAATCAAGTGAGAGTGAAGCAGGAACCGTTCTCAGACAGAGTCCAGCTGCCGGAACAACCTATGATTTGAGCAAGGCCTCAACAATTACCTTAACCGTTGCTAAGAAAGTAACCAGCGTTGCTATGCCAAGTTATATAGGATCTAGTCTTGAATTTACTAAAAATAATCTCGTTCAAATTGTTGGGATTAAAGAAGCCAATATTGAAGTTGTAGAAGTGTCGACAGCTCCTGATGGAACTGCTGAGGGGACTGTTGTAGAGCAAAGTCCAAAAGCAGGCGAAAAGGTAAATTTGAACACCACTCGTGTTAAAATTTCTATTTATAAAGCGAAGCCGACTCGTTCTTCTTCAACTTCTTCATCCTCATCCTCTTCTTCGTCCTCAAGTTCTTCTCGGAAACCTAACGAGCCGGGGAATGCAGAAACCTCCCCAACACAAGGAAACTCGCAAGGTAATTCACAACGAGGAGATACTTCCCCAGATAATCCATAGTGATACTAGAATCTTTGTCATGATTTCATGGCAAAGATTTTTTTTGACTCCAGATTTGTGATAGAATAGAAGGAGTTGATAAAAGGAGGCAAGCATGGAAGAATCAAAAGAATTAAATGCCGTCATCGATGTGATTATGCTAGCGGGGACCATTCTTCTCAAAAGTGGCTCAGAGATTCATCGTGTAGAAGATACCATGATCCGTATTGCGCATTCGCAGGGGATTGTGGATTGCAATGTTCTTGCTATGCCTGCTGCCATCTTTTTCTCTATTGAAAATACCAATATTTCACGTATGAAGCGTGTGACCTCCTCTTCTTATAATATTGAAAAAGTCTGCGATGTGAACCAGATTTCTCGTCAGCTGGTAGGTGGAAAGCTTGATTTAGAAACAGCCTACAAGCAATTGACGGTCTTGCAAGCTCAACCGCTTCCCTATACCAAGTTACAGGTGACTCTGGCTGCGACCTTTAGTGCTCCTTTCTTTTCAATTATGTTTAGTGGAAATATCTACGATGCACTTGGGGCAGGAGTGGCTACCTTATTTGGTTTTGCATTTTCCCTTTATGTGGAAAAATTTATCCGAATTCCTTTTGTGACGGCCTTTGCTGGAGCCTTTGTATTTGGGATGATTGCCCAGTTTTGGGCTCGCTACACAGGCTTTCCTTCAACGGCAGATTTGATTATAGCTGGCGCGGTCATGCCTTTTGTACCAGGAATTGCCTTGACCAATGCGGTTCGTGATATTATGACCAACCACATAAACTCTGGTATGAGTAAGATGTTTGAATCCCTGCTCATTACCCTTGCTTTAGGGGCAGGAACTTCTGTCGCCTTGGTATTGATGAATTAATATGACACTAACAACCTTTTTATTACAAGCAGTAGCAAGTCTTCTTGCTATCATCACTTTTTTAATCGTACTCAATGTGCAACGTTCTATGCTCTTACCAGGAGGGATTTTGGGCATGGCTGTCTGGCTAATCTATCTCTTGCTCAAGGAACCGACCAATGTTATTGTGGCTACTTTTATTGCAGCCATTATCGGTTCTTGTGTCAGCCAGATTTTAAGTATTCTTTATAAGACACCTGCTGTAGTCTTTATCTTGGCCATCTTGGCACCTCTGGTTCCGGGTTATCTCTCCTATCGGACAACTGCCTTTTTTGTGACGGGAGATTACAGTCATGCCATTGCTAGTGCAACCTTGGTTGTTATGCTGGCTTTGGTGATTTCTATTGGAATGGCTAGCGGAACAGTGATTCTCAGACTTTATTCTCACTTACGAAAACAGCATAATGGTTAGAATAATAAGGGACTTGATTTGGTGAATCAAGTCTTTTTTCTCTCTTTTACTGCTATTTGTGATAAAATAGTATAGAACGATTTTTTACAATGAATGATAAAACAGAGGTAAATATGACAATCGGTATTGATAAGATTGGTTTTGCGACCAGTCAATATGTCTTGAAATTACAAGACTTAGCAGAAGCGAGGGGAATTGACCCTGAAAAATTAAGCAAAGGACTCTTGCTCAAGGAATTGAGTATTGCGCCCCTAACTGAGGATATCGTGACCTTGGCGGCCAGTGCAAGTGACTCTATTTTAACTGAGCAAGAGAGAGCAGAAATTGACATGGTCATTGTGGCTACTGAGTCAGGAATTGACCAGAGTAAGGCTGCGGCCGTCTTTGTGCATGGCTTGCTGGGCATCCAGCCCTTTGCTCGTAGTTTTGAGATTAAAGAAGCCTGCTATGGAGCGACAGCGGCCCTTCATTATGCCAAATTGCATGTGGAAAATTCTCCAGAGTCCAAAGTTTTAGTTATTGCCAGTGATATTGCCAAATATGGTATTGAAACACCTGGAGAACCCACTCAGGGTGCTGGAAGTGTGGCTATGTTAATTACACAAAATCCACGCATTATGGCCTTTAATAACGACAATGTGGCTCAGACTCGTGACATCATGGATTTCTGGCGTCCAAATTACTCAACAACCCCTTATGTAAATGGTGTTTATTCTACCCAACAATACTTGGATAGTTTGAAAACGACTTGGCTTGAATACCAAAAACGCTACCAGCTTACCTTAGATGATTTTGCGGCTGTTTGTTTCCACTTGCCTTATCCTAAATTGGCGCTAAAAGGTTTGAAAAAAATCATGGATAAGAGCCTGTCTCAAGAGAAGAAAGACCTCTTGCAAAAGCATTTTGACCAGTCTATTCTCTACAGTCAAAAGGTGGGGAATATCTACACTGGTTCCCTCTTCCTTGGACTTTTATCTCTCTTGGAAAATACAGATAGCTTGAAGGCTGGGGATAAAATCGCCCTTTATAGTTACGGAAGTGGTGCTGTGGCTGAGTTCTTCAGTGGTGCATTGGTTGAAGGGTATGAAGCTTATCTGGATAAAGACCGTTTAAACAAGCTCAACCAACGAACTGCCCTGTCTGTTGCTGACTATGAAAAAGTCTTCTTTGAGGAAGTAGACTTAGATGAAACAAATTCTGCCCAGTTTGCTGGCTATGAAAATCAAGATTTTGCCTTGGTTGAAATTGTTGACCACCAACGCCGTTATAGCAAGGTTGAAAAATAATGAAGATAAGTTGGAATGGATTTTCTAAAAAATCATACCAAGAGCGCCTCGAGCTGTTAAAAGCTCAGGCGCTCCTTAGTCCTGAGAAGCAAGTGAGTTTGGAGCAGGATGAACAGATTAGTGTGACTGTGGCAGACCAGCTGAGTGAGAATGTGGTGGGAACTTTTTCTCTGCCTTATTCGCTGGTCCCAGAGGTTCTCGTTAACGGTCAGGAATACACAGTTCCCTATGTGACAGAAGAACCCTCAGTGGTTGCTGCGGCCAGCTATGCCAGTAAAATCATCAAGCGAGCAGGCGGTTTTATTGCCCAAGTCCATGAGCGCCAGATGATTGGGCAGGTAGCTCTTTATCAAGTTGCTAATCCTGAACAAGCGCAAGAGAAAATTGCCAGCAAGAAAGCCGAACTCTTGGAACTTGCCAATCAAGCCTATCCTTCTATCGTTAAACGCGGGGGCGGGGCGCGTGATTTGCATGTAGAGCAGATAAAAGGCGAAACTGACTTTCTCGTTGTTTATCTCCATGTCGATACCCAGGAAGCTATGGGAGCCAATATGCTCAACACCATGCTGGAAGCCTTGAAACCAGTCTTAGAAGAACTCAGTCAGGGACAGAGTCTTATGGGAATCCTGTCTAATTACGCGACTGATTCTCTGGTGACTGCAAGCTGTCGCATCGCCTTTCGTTACTTGAGCCGCCAAAAGGATCAAGGACGAGAAATTGCGGAGAGAATGGCTTTGGCTAGCCAATTTGCGCAAGCTGATTCTTATCGAGCTGCTACCCACAATAAAGGGATTTTTAATGGTATTGATGCTGTTTTGATTGCAACTGGTAATGACTGGCGTGCTATTGAGGCAGGAGCTCATGCCTTTGCTAGTAGAGAAGGACACTATCAAGGTCTTAGTCAATGGACACTGGACGTTGAGAGAGAAGAATTGGTCGGTGAGATGACCCTGCCTATGCCTGTAGCGACAAAGGGTGGCTCTATCGGTCTCAACCCTCGTGTAGCCCTCAGTCATGAACTACTGGGAAATCCTTCTGCTAAAGAATTAGCCCAGCTTATCGTGTCTATCGGTCTTGCCCAAAACTTTGCGGCTCTCAAAGCCTTGGTGAGCACAGGGATTCAGCAAGGGCACATGAAATTGCAGGCCAAATCCTTGGCTCTCCTAGCAGGTGCCAGTGAATCTGAAGTTGCTCCCCTAGTCGAGCAACTTATCGCAGATAAAACCTTTAACCTTGAGACAGCCCAGCGCTATCTCGAAAATTTAAGATTATAAAAAACTCAGACGAAGGCAGTCTGAGTTTTCTTGTGCTTATACTCAATGAAAATCAAAGAGCAAACTAGGAAGCTAGCCGCAAGCTGCTCAAAGCACTGCTTTGAGGTTGTAGATAAGACTGACGAAGTCAGTTACATATATCTACGGTAAGGCGACGCTGACGTGGTTTGAAGAGATTTTTGAAGAGTATTAAATACTTTTTCCTGGTAATAGGGTGACTGGTAAGAAGTAACCAGTTGTCGCGACTTCCTTATCTTCGATTTTTTGTAAGAGTAGGTCAACAGTGAGTTGGGCAATCTCTTGCATAGGTTGCTTCACAGTCGTCAAATGAGGGTAGTAGTTCTCGATAAAATAGGTCCCATCGTAGCCGATGACTTTGAGCTCTTCAGGAACAGAAATGCCTAGTTCTTGAGCAATTTTAATGACCAGAATAGCTGTCAAATCATCTGAAGCAAAAATGGCATCTGGCTTTTGTCGAGTCAAGATATTCTTGATTTCCATTTCTTTTCTGACAGGAGAAAAGTCACTGGAAACATTGATAATAGGTGCTTTGGGGAGAACAGATGCAAAGCCAGCGTGGCGTAGTCCAGTTGGCGAGTTAGAATTGTCATTTCCTGTAATCATGATGATAGACTGGGCGCCTGTCTTGACTAAGGTCTGGGCAGCAAGAACCCCACCAGCGTAGTTGTCAGAGGAAACGACTGGAATGTCTGGCGATAGGTTTCGGTCAAAGGAAATAATCGGTGCTGTCACACGATTGTAGTCTTCAATTCCTAAGTTGTGACTACCAGAAATGATACCGTCCACCTGATTGGCTTCCAGCATTTCGATGTACTCGCGTTCTTTTTCAGAATCATGCTCACTGTTGCAGATGATGGTCTTGTAACCATTTTTGAAGAGTTGGTGTTCCAGTTTATCAATTAATTCTGCATAGAAAACATTGGAAATATTGGGAAAAATCAAGCCGATTAACTTAGCTGACTTTCCTTGCAGACTACGAGCCAGATTATTGGGTTTATAGCCCAATTCTCGCATGGCTTCATTTACCTTTTGAATGGTTTTCTCAGAGAGATAGCCTTTTTTATTGATAACCCGAGAAACGGTAGTAGGGCTGACACCTGCAAGTTTTGCGACATCAGTTAGTTTTGCGACCATAATCTAATTCATAGTAAGTTCCAGTTGGGTTTCCAGATTTGATCAGGATACCATTTTGGTCCGCATGTGGGAAGACACGACCAGAAAATACTTTTTCTCCTTTATTGATGAAAATTTCAAAGACAGAGTTATCGATGAAGATTGTAGCAGTAGTAGCCTGGTTATCGATTGGGCAAGAACGAGTTGTCCCAAATTCTTGAGCGTACTGTTCACCAGCTTGGCTACGATCCACTGTCACTTGACCATTTACAAGGTCAAAGTTGATTGAAAGTCCCTTGCCTTCTTTATCAGCAAGTAAGACAATCTCGCTCTGGCTATTGGCTTCCAAGTTGAGTTCAAGTTCGTAAGTGTTATTGGTTTGGGCACGATTTGAGAAGGCTTCTTCAGAAGCACGAAGGTCCTTGACAGCTGCGACTGGGTATTGGTAGAGTTTACCGTCTTTGATAGTGAGTTCTTTGACCAAAGAGAAGGTTCCTTGGTGGTCAAAACGATCAGAAGGGTAAGAAACATCTGGCAAACCAAGCCAGCTAACAGCTAGAGCACGTCCATCAGGAGAGTTGAAGGCTTGAGTTGCATAGGCTTCGAAACCATAGTCCATGTTTTGAAGTTGAGACACATCTACCATTTTGGCATTTTCAGGGTCAAAGGAAGCCCCAATCTTATACATATTTGGATAGATATTATCGTAATCTAGAACTTTCTTATCCAATCCTTGTGGGCAGTAAAGAAGGACAGGTTGCTCCCCTACAAAGATCAGATTTGGGCATTCCATCATATAGGCAGTGCGGTCGTTAGCAAAGTCAAGGTCGCCAACAGCTTGCCAGTTTGTGTAGTCGTTGTCAATAGCTTTGTAGAGACGAACGAAGCCTTTTTTCTCCAAATCTTGTCCACCGACGATGGCATAGTATTGACCTTTAAAATTAAAAATTTGCGGATCGCGGAAGTGGTCTGTAGAATCTGCTGGCTGGTCAATCAAGATCTTGTCAATCTTCGTAATCTTGCCATCCTTGTCCATCAAAGCCCCGATTTGGTATGGGTGACGAATCCAGTTTTCATCGCGGACATTTCCTGTATAGAATAGGAACAAGTTATCACCAAATTGCATAGCAGAACCAGAGTAGGCACCGTGGCTATCTAATGGAGTATCAGGCAAAACTTTGACTCCAGTTTCTGTAAAGTGAACCAAGTCCTCGCTTTCCAATTGCACCCAAGATTTTAAACCGTGGGCTGCACCAAAAGGAAAATTCTGGTAAAAGAGGATCCACTTGCCATCAAAGTAAGAAAAGCCATTTGGGTCGTTGAGAAGTCCTGTTTTTGGCTCAACATGGTAATGAGTATGCCATGGAGATTGTGCCATATTTTCTTTTATATTTTGAATTTCTTCTTGCGTCCAATCTTCATAGGGTCTATAACGACGCTCAGTTGTCCATTCCATTCATTCATTCCTCCAAAAATCTTATCACTTTTAATAGTAACCGTTTTCGATTAAAAATGCAAGCCTTTTATGTTAAAAAAGAGAAAAAACTATCAAACGTTTATCACAAAATAAAAGCAGAAAATCAATCAACTTTTTAATAAAATATGAAAGATAATGAAATAAAAGCCTTTTTAACCAAGGTTTTAAACTTATTTTTTTAAGGAATGCCTGATAAAACAGTCAATAACAATCAATCTAAAGCGTGTCTACTAAGTGGATAGAATATTTTTCTGCAAAACGCTTGACATATTTCTAAAACATGATAAAATAATAGTCGTAAGGGCGGATAAAATCGCTTTCAAACAAGAACAAAATTTTATATAAGGAGATTTTTGCAAATGAACAATCAGGAAATTGCAAAAAAAGTCATCGATGCCTTGGGCGGACGTGAAAATGTCAACAGTGTTGCCCACTGTGCGACTCGTCTTCGTGTCATGGTCAAAGATGAAGGAAAAATCAATAAAGAAGTGATTGAGAACTTGGAAAAAGTTCAAGGTGCTTTCTTTAACTCAGGTCAATACCAAATCATCTTTGGTACAGGTACAGTTAACAAAATGTACGATGAAGTTGTTGCACTTGGTTTGCCAACATCATCTAAAGATGATATGAAAGCAGAAGCTGCCAAACAAGGGAACTGGTTCCAACGTGCTATCCGTACTTTCGGTGACGTTTTCGTTCCAATCATCCCAGTTATCGTAGCGACAGGTCTCTTTATGGGTGTGCGTGGTCTCTTGACTGCTCTTGGAATGACACTTCCAGCTGATGTGACAACTTACACTCAAATCTTGACAGATACAGCCTTCATCATCTTGCCAGGTTTGGTTGTGTGGTCAACCTTCCGTGTATTCGGTGGAAATCCAGCCGTTGGTATCGTTCTTGGTATGATGCTTGTTTCTGACTCGCTTCCAAACGCTTGGGCAGTTGCTTCAGGTGGTGAAGTAACAGCTATGAACTTCTTTGGTTTCATCCCTGTTGTTGGTTTACAAGGTTCCGTTCTTCCAGCCTTCATCATCGGGGTTGTCGGAGCTAAATTTGAAAAAGCTGTCCGCAAGGTTGTTCCAGATGTGATTGACCTCTTGGTAACGCCATTCGTGACACTTTTGGTCATGTCTATCCTTGGACTCTTTGTCATTGGACCAGTCTTCCACGTCGTTGAAAACTACATCCTTATCGCTACAAAAGCTATCCTCAGCTTGCCATTTGGTCTTGGTGGTTTCTTGATCGGTGGGGTTCACCAATTGATCGTCGTGTCAGGTGTGCACCACATCTTCAACTTGCTTGAAGTTCAATTGCTTGCTGCTGACCATGCTAACCCATTCAACGCGATCATCACAGCTGCTATGACAGCTCAAGGTGCTGCGACTGTTGCGGTTGGTGTTAAAACGAAAAATCCAAAACTAAAAACACTTGCTTTCCCAGCAGCTCTTTCAGCCTTCCTCGGTATTACAGAGCCTGCTATCTTCGGGGTGAACTTGCGCTTCCGTAAACCATTCTTCCTTTCATTGATTGCTGGTGCAATCGGTGGTGGATTGGCTTCTATCCTTGGACTTGCTGGTACTGGTAATGGTATCACCGTCATCCCTGGTACAATGCTTTACATCGGTAACGGACAACTTGCACAATATCTTCTCATGGTAGCCGTATCATTTGCACTTGGTTTTGCCCTCACTTACATGTTTGGTTACGAGGATGAAAAAGAAGTTGCTACTGAAGTAGAGACAGAACGTTTGGTCCAAGAAGAAACAACTGGTAACATTCCAGCAACTCTTCAAAATGAAACACTTGTAACTCCTATCGTCGGTGATGTTGTAGCTCTTGCTGATGTCAATGATCCAGTCTTCTCAAGTGGAGCTATGGGACAAGGTATCGCTGTGAAACCAAGTCAAGGTGTGGTATATGCACCAGCTGATGCTGAAGTTTCAATTGCCTTTCCAACAGGACACGCTTTTGGTTTGAAAACAACTGATGGTGCTGAAGTTTTGATTCACGTTGGTATTGACACTGTATCTATGAATGGTGAAGGCTTTGAAGCAAAAGTTGCTCAAGGTGACAAGGTGAAAGCAGGCGATATTCTTGGAACATTTGACTCAAACAAAATCGCTGCAGCTGGACTTGATGATACAACAATGGTTATCGTTACAAATACAGCTGACTACGCTTCAGTAGCTCCAGTCGCAACAGGTTCAGTTGCGAAGGGGGATGCTGTGATCGAAGTGAAAATCTAATCAATCCTCTCAAAATGAAAACGAACAAATGACATGTTTGTTCGTTTTTGCTTGAATGGTAAGATTTACAGAGGAAAATCTAAAAAATAGAGAAATTTAGACTTTCGAAATATGCTATAATAAAGAAAATAAAAACAAGAGGTTTATCATGACAAAATTATATGGAAGCTTGGAAGCGGGCGGTACAAAGTTTGTCTGTGCTGTCGGTGATGAAAACTTTAACGTTGTGGAAAAAACACAATTTCCAACAACAACTCCAATCGAAACAATCGATAAAACCATCGAGTTCTTCTCAAAATTCGATAACCTTGCTGGTCTTGCAGTTGGTTCATTTGGTCCGATTGATATTGATAAAAACTCAAAAACTTATGGCTTTATCACGACGACTCCAAAACCAAACTGGGCAAATGTGGACTTGCTTGGTGCCCTTCGTCGCGCCCTAAACGTGCCAATGTACTTCACTACAGACGTAAACAGCTCTGCTTATGGTGAAGTGGTTGCTCGTAATAATGCTGGTGGTCGTATCGAAAACTTGGTTTACTACACAATCGGTACAGGTATCGGTGCAGGTGTTATCCAACGTGGTGAGTTTATTGGTGGTGTAGGTCACCCTGAAATGGGTCACTACTACGTGGCTAAACACCCAATGGATATTGAAAAAGAATTCAACGGTGTTTGTCCATTCCACAAAGGATGTTTGGAAGGCTTTGCGGCTGGTCCAAGTCTAGAAGCTCGTACAGGTATTCGTGGTGAAAACATTGAACTTAACAGCTCTGTCTGGGATGTTCAAGCCTACTACATCGCTCAAGCTGCGGTTAATGCTACAGTGACTTTCCGCCCAGACGTGATCGTCTTTGGTGGTGGGGTCATGGCCCAACAACACATGCTGGATCGTGTTCGTGAGAAATTTACAGCTCTTCTCAATGGATACTTACCAGTACCAGACGTGCGTGACTACATCGTGACGCCAGCAGTTGCAGGAAATGGTTCTGCCACACTTGGAAACTTTGTTCTTGCAAAAGAAGTTTCAAAATAAAGCACAAAATCCGCTTGGGCAACCAAACGGATTTTTTATGTGTCAAAGCATTTGCCAGAAAAAGTCGATAATATAGGTCAGACCGTAGGTATAAACCACGAGGGTAAAGGGCTTGGTCAGAATGATGATGGTCATATAGCGCTTGAAACTCATCTTGGTCAGGGCGGCCAGCATACAGAGAAAGTCAGCCGGACTAATGGGCCAAATCATCATAAAGATAAAGAAACGGTCAAAACGATTGCCCTTGTCCAACCAGCCGATATACTTGTCATAGGTACGCTTGCTGACGACAGACTGGACAAAGGCAGCTCCATAGAGGCGCACCAGATAGAAGATAATGGCACAGCCAATCACGATGCCGATATAGTTGTAGATAGTCCCGATGATGTGCCCGTAGATAAAGACCCCAGCCACCGAGGTCAAGGCCCCAGGAATGATAGGGACGACCGTCTGTAAAATCTGTAAAAAGATAAAGAGAGGTGGCCCCCAGATACCTGCCTGCTGGATAAAGGCAGAGAGGGTTTCTTTAGACTGTAAAACCCCAGCCTGATAAGCCCAAATACAGAAAATCAAACTTCCAACTCCACCGACAATCGATGAGATGTTGATAACTTGCTGCAGAAGGGGAGAAACAGCTTTCATTTGTTTATCATGTGACATGTGAACTCCTCATAGATAGTATAACTCTACTATACCATATTTTGGAGGAGAAAGGGGGAATGAGTCTTTTTGCTGAGGGAAGAGTGATGGATTTTGAGCCTAAACATGCTATAATAAAGGGAGCAGACATGTAGCAAAGGAGAGAGTATGATACAGGTAAAACCAGAACTGGAGATAGAAAAACAACTGATCAACCAACTGGTGACTGGGGAAAGTCAATGGACTTACAGAGATGACCTTAAAACAGAAGAGCAATTATGGGAAAACTTCTTTGAAAAGCTAGCCCAGAACAATGTTGCTCTATTGGCAGATCATCCCCTGACAGAACAGGAAAAACGCCAGATAAAGAATCAACTGAACTTTGTTAGCTACTATGATGCGGCCAAGTGGTTGGTCGGCGAAAATGGCATTGCCAAGGTTGAGGTTCAGAGAGAAGATGCTAGTTTGGGGACTATCCGTTTATCTGTCATTTGGCGAGACAATATCGCAGCTGGTAAGTCTAGTTATGAGGTTGTCAACCAAGTCGAGAGAGATAAGATAAATCCTCAGGATCAAGACCGCAGGCTAGATGTGACCCTCTTGATCAATGGCCTTCCAATGATTCAGATCGAGCTTAAAAGTCCCAGAGTTGCTTTTCTAGATGCCTTTCATCAAATTAAGAAGTATGATAGGGAAGGCAAGTTCCGTGGCATCTACTCTAGTTTACAGATGTTTGTTGTGACCAATAAGGTAGACACACGCTATATCGCTGCAGCCAGAGAAAATAAACTCAACAAGCAATTTCTAACCAAGTGGGTGGATAAGGACAATCAACCCATAACGAGCTTGACCAGCTTTGCTCACGAAGTCCTTTCCATCCCTCGTGCCCACCAGATGGTCATGCAGTATTCTGTCCTTGATGATAGTAAGAAGGCTCTCATCCTCCTGCGTCCCTACCAGATTCATGCTATTGAGGCTGTTCAGGAAGCTTCTCGCCGTCAGGAGTCTGGCTATGTCTGGCATACGACTGGTTCAGGAAAGACCTTGACTTCATATAAGGTGGCGAGAAATCTCCTCCAGATTCCATCTATTCAAAAGACAATTTTTGTCGTTGACCGCAGAGACTTGGACCAACAGACCACTTCATCATTTCTATCCTATGCGACCAATGATGTCATTGATATTGATGAGACGGATAATACTCATGATTTGGTCAAGCGACTAGGAAGTAACGATAAGCGTGTGGTGGTAACGACTATCCAGAAAATCACCACCATGATGCGTAAGTTTGAGCAAGGTCTTTACCAAAGAGATGCGGACAAAATCAAGGGCCTCCGAGTGGCCTTTGTCGTGGATGAATGCCACCGTGCCGTAACACCTCAAACACAAAAAGACATTAAGACCTTTTTCCCACAGTCTCTCTGGTATGGTTTTACAGGCACACCTATCTTTAAGGAAAATAAACGCCAGCAAGTCGGCGATTTAGCCCAAACCACCCAGCAGCAGTACGGTGACCGTCTCCATGAGTATACAGTCAAGGAAGCCATCCATGATGGAGCTGTTTTAGGCTTTAAGGTAGATTATCGCAATACCCTCATCACGGATAAATCCGAAAATGACATACCAGATACTGTCTACGAGGATGAGGAGCATATGCTGGAAGTCTTGGATGCCATTATCAATAAATCCCGTCAACAGCTAGGCTTCCAAAAAGGAGTGGGTAAGACCTATAATGCTATCCTGACCGTCAAGTCAATCCCTCAAGCCCAAGCCTACTATGACCTGCTCAAACGGGTCAAGGCTGGGGAGACACGTGTCAAGGTGTCGGAGAGGGTTAAGCAGGTCCTTCTTGATTTTCCAAAGGCGACCATCACCTACTCGGTCACAGAAAATGAAGAAGACTCAAGAGCCAATCAAGACCACATGAAGCAGGTTTTAGAAGACTATAACCAAGAGTTTGATACCCATTTTACCATGGCGGATCTGCGTGGCTTTAATACGGATGTCAATAACCGTCTAGCTCGAAAGCAGGATAAATACCTCTATCGCAATGAGCAGTTAGACTTGGTTATCGTGGTCAATCGTCTCTTAACGGGATTTGATGCCCCTTGTTTATCGACCCTCTTTATTGATCGCAAGCCCATGCAACCGCAGGACTTGATTCAGGCTTTTAGCCGAACCAACCGTATTTTTGACAGCAGTAAGACCTACGGTCATATCATCACCTTCCAAAAGCCTCTAGCCTTTAAGGAAGCAGTAGATAATGCCCTCAAGCTCTACTCAAATGGTGGTGAAAACGAGGTTCTAGCTCCAAGATGGGAAGAGGAAAAGAGGAACTTTTTACGGAGTTGCAGTGATTTCAAAAATCTTGCTACTGATGACTATGTGAATGGTCTAGATTTCGAGCAAGTCTCTACGCCTGAGTTGAGGAAACTAGCTAAAACCTATCAAGCTCTTGATAAGTACCTAGCCTCTATCCGAGTGTATAAAGAGTATGATGAGGAAGAAGTTTACAGTCAGACGGGACTTGATGGAGAGAAGTTGGAAAGGTATCTGGGCCTTTATCGAAATGTCCTTGCAGAATTAAAAAGTCGAGTAGAGGATGATGACGATGGAGAGCCACTTGATATCCACTATGAACTGGAGTCTATCCAAGTGGACGAAATCAACTATGCCTATATCCTAACCTTGATCCAAAGCCTGATTGAACAAGGTCAAAGTCAAGAAAAGCACCTAAGCTCTCAAGATAAGGAAGCCGTGGATAACTATATTCAGAGTCTTGAGAAGACCAATCCCAATCTTGCTCAGATTATCACTGAACTTTGGAGAGAAGTTCAAGAACATCCAGAAAGCTATCGTGGTCAGTCCATTGCCAATATCTTGGATCAGATGATAGAGGCTGTCATCCAGCAACATATCCAAGTCTTTAGCAAGCGCTGGTATGTCGGCGAGGATGAACTCCGTTACTATGCCGAACATTACCGTAAGGGAGCTAAAAAACAACTAGGAGAAAGCCAACTGACTAAGAGCCAGCGCTATCAGGACTATAAGCTAGAGGTGGCAGATGCCCTCAATCCTCTCCTCTATAAAAAACAAATCAAGGAAGCCTATACCCAGCTAGTAGAGGAAGTCATTGAGCCGTTGAGGGTTGGGAGATAGTCCTTCTAGACTTAGAATAGGTCTCTATCCTAAAGTTTAAATGTATTCTATGTTTAGAACAATTGTTATTCCATAAATTTAAAAGTATTCTTCGTTTCGAATAGCTTATCTACGAAAGTTTTGAGGTCTTCGAACTTTCGAATAGTCGTCTTCCCTAAAGTTTATATGTATTCTAAAGCTAGAAAAGTTAAACTCCAAAAATAGTAAGAGTCTCTATCTAACAGACGGAATGTTTGTCTAGTCAGATAGAGATTTTTTAATTTGGAACAGTCTGATTTGTCCTGAAAAGTACATTTTGAATGGAAATAATGACAGTTGAGCGGATGGGGGTTAAAATGTTTTGGAAACTGTTAGAATGAATGTATCAACTTAAAGGAGAAAAATTGATGAAGAAAGTTAAAGATGATGAGGAGAGTATGCTATCGACACTTCCTTTATGGGGGCTTCTATTTTTGGTCTGTGCATTGTTTCAAGTCTTTGTATTTAAGGATAGACCTTTGGTTCAACCTCCTAGACAAGGAAGCATTGTAAAAACAGATCAAAAACAGGTCTATCTTCCAGAACTAATCCAGTCTTGGTTTGATAGAGAAGATAATAAATGATTCGTTAAATAGAAAGGATATCATCATGACAAAAACATACGCTATTCGCCCTCTTAGTTACAGCAACTTTACCAACCGTGAGTTTGAAAGCCTGATGATGGATACTCATCAAATTTTGGTCACTTTCTCTAAGGCAAACAAGGATGAAGCTATGTATGCCAAACATTTGGAACCCTTCAAAACCAAGCTGGATGATTTTCAAGCTCAACTTGCAGTGGTGGAAACGAAAGAGTCTAGTAATCTGACAGAAGTTGATCGCAATCGTGATAGTGCCTTGGTCGGTCTCTTTACCCTTCATAGAGGATTTGCTAAGATTAAGGATGTTAAGCTCAAAGAAGCTCATGAAACTCTGAAACCAGTCTTTGCCAAGTACAAGGACATCACTAAGCACAGCAACGATGTGGAAACGGCAGAAATCAAGAGCCTGCTCAAAACGCTTAGTGAAACACCCTATCATGAGGCAGTGATCAGCCTAGGGCTAACTCCTATGCTGACAGCGGTGGTCAATGCTCAAGAGGAATATGACCAAGTGGAAAGTAAGGCGCGTGCTCACAAGTCTGCCAAGGAAGTCGGCAAGACCAGACAACTCCGTACTGAACTTTCGACTAGCTACGATCTCTTTATGCGCTATACCGCAGCCAGTGCAGAAGCCTACCCTGAAAAGGAACACCTGACTCAACTCCTCAAGGAACTCAATAGCATCCGAGATAGCAAGCGCCGTCTTATCGCTAGTAGCAAAAAAGATAAAAAGACCAAACCAGCAGAACCAGCCCAAGCAGCAGGATAAAGACAACCCCTTAGAAGCGGAATTCTAAGGGGATTTTTGTGGTTTCGTGGTATAATGTTAGAGAAAAAGACTGAAAAACATATGTTTCTGTTATAGTGGAAGTGATAAAAAAGTGTAAAAGATAATCCAATTATAATAGATAAGAGGAAATTTTATGGTAGATACAATTTTAATATTGGGCAACGGGTTTGATCGTGCGATGAACCGAGATACAAGATATACCGATTTTATTGAGTTTGAAAAACAATTATTTTATAATCCAGATGATGAGTTACTGGAGTTTCTAAAAGCTAAAAATATTAGTATTGAGAAATACAAAGATAATTTATATTTGAAATTTATCAACGAAAACAAAGATACTCTTGGAGATAATTGGTCTAATCTTGAAATCATGATCTCCCAACTCGCGGATGCAATAATGTATTTTAAAGAGAATATGAAATTACTATATGATTTATCAGATATACATCCAGTTAGAAAAAGTAGAGATAGTTTGAAAAATGAAACTAATTTCAGCGCAAAATACTTTATTGCAGAGGTATTCGCTCCACTCTACAGTCACTATGAATGGAAGTTTTTGGATAGAGATTTGGTATTGAATAAATTAAATTACATTTTTATCGAACAGTTAAATTTATTAACAGAACTATTAGAAATTTATCTGTCGTATTTAGATTATTTAGATTTTGATATTCGAAGGATTGAAGCAAGTTCAACAGCTCTAGATGCAATATCTGATTTGTCAAATTCCTCTGTTTTAAACTTTAATTATACTAATACATCAGGATATTTATTTGGGACTTCTGAGGAGAGAACTCATTTCATACATGGCCGAATTGATTTAGATAGACCCTTCAGTCGAATTAATACTATGGTCTTTGGAATTGAGGACAAAGAAAATGATGTCAACAGTGATTTAATTCCTTATCAGAAATATTACCAAAGAGTTGTTAAGGAAACTGGAAATAAATTTGAAGAATTTTTTAAACGAACTTTCTATGATATAGGTGATGCATTCGGTGGTCAACTTCCAAATTCAAAGAATATTATTGTTTTTGGTCACTCGGTTGATCCTTTGGATAAGGAAATATTTCAAAAATGTTTTGAATTAGCAGAGAATGGAAAATATATTTATCGATTTGTTTTTACTTATTTTGATGAGCCTGCTAAACGTTCGATTATTAAGAATCTTGCAATCATTCTTGGTAAAGAAAAATTGGTAGAGTTAACAGGAAAACGAAATCTTGTATTTATAAAGAGTGATGATAAGGATGGTATGAAAAATGTTCTACTATCTTAATAAAATCAAAAAATAATTGAATTTATAGAATAAAATTGTAAAATCTTAATCTAAAAACATTTCTATCCCACTCGTTCTTCTCGCTTCGAGTGGTTTTTTTTAAAATATGATAAAATAGAAAAGATAATACATTTATTTAATAAGGAAAGTAAAAATGGCAAGTAAAGAAAATACAGAACGCAAGGAACTGCATCGTAAAATTTGGGCGATTGCGGACGATGTTCGTGGTGCTGTAGATGGTTGGGATTTTAAGCAATATATCCTAGGTATCCTTTTCTATCGCTTTATTTCAGAGCATATGGCAGACTATTTTGACCGCGCCGAGCATGAAGCTGGCGACTTAGAATTTCGTTATGCTGAATTGAGTGACCAAGAAGCTGAGCAAGATTTCAAACCAGGAACAGTTGAGGATAAGGGATTCTTTATTCTTCCGAGTCAACTATTTAAAAATATTGTCGAGGATGCCTCGCAAAATGAAAATTTAAACGAAGACTTGGCCAATATTTTCCAAGCTATTGAGAAATCAGCGATTGGCTTCAAATCAGAGGATGATATCAAAGGTTTGTTTGATAACTTGGACACACGAAGCAATATCCTTGGTGGAACTGTTCCAGAAAAAAATAAACGACTTTCTGACATTCTAAATGGTATCAATAGCATTAACTTTGGTAACTTTGAGGAAAATGACATCGATGCCTTTGGGGATGCTTATGAGTTCTTGATTTCCAACTATGCAAGTAATGCAGGAAAAAGTGGGGGTGAATTTTTCACACCTCAGACAGTCTCTAAACTACTAGCTCGTCTAGTGATGGTCGGCAAGGACAAGATTAACAAGGTCTATGACCCAACATGTGGTTCAGGCTCTCTCCTTCTTCAAATGAAAAAACAATATGAAGACCATATTCTAGAAGATGGATTCTTTGGTCAAGAAATTAACATGACCAACTATAACTTGGCTCGTATGAATATGTTCTTGCACAATATCAACTACAATAACTTTGATATTAAGCGAGGAGATACCCTTTTAAATCCTCAGCATTTAGAAGAAAAGCCATTTGATGCTATCGTTTCTAACCCTCCGTATTCTGTCAAATGGGTGGGAGATGGAGATCCAACTCTAATAAATGATGACCGCTTTGCGCCAGCTGGTAAGCTAGCTCCTAAGTCAAAAGCTGACTTTGCCTTTATCATGCATAGTCTCAATCACTTGTCCAATAAAGGTCGAGCAGCTATTGTATGTTTTCCAGGAATTTTCTATCGTGGAGGAGCTGAAAAGACCATTCGTCAGTATCTAGTAGATAACAACTTTGTTGAAGCAGTGATTTCCCTTCCAGACAATCTCTTCTTTGGAACTTCTATTGCGACTACGATTTTAGTGTTGGCGAAAAATAAACTAGAAAATAAAACCCTCTTTATCGATGCGAGTAAGGAATTCAAAAAAGAGACCAATAACAATGTCTTGACAGATGAGAATATCGATCATATCGTAGAATTATTTACCAATTATCAAAGTGTAGACTATAAAGCAGCTCTTGTTGATAATGAAGCGATTGGTTCAGAGCAGGATTACAACCTTTCTGTCTCTACCTATGTTGAACAAGAAGATACACGTGAAAAGATTGATATTGATGTTCTCAATCAAGAAATCGCTGAGACCGTCACTAAGATTGACTACTTACGTGCTGAGATAGATAAGATTGTAGAGAAACTAGGAGGTAAATTATGAACATCCTAGAAGAAATCCAAAACTGCCCTGTTGAGTGGAAAGAGTTGGGGAAAGTAGCACTTTTAAAACGAGGGAAAACAATTACCTCAAAAACCACAACTGAAGGACCCTATCCAGTTATTTCTGGAGGTCAGAAGCCAGCATACTTTCACGGTGAATTTAATAGAGAAGGTGAAACTATAACGGTTGCTGGTAGTGGAGCATATGCAGGTTTTGTAATGTATTGGGATGAGCCTATTTTTGTTTCGGATGCTTTTTCAATTGAGCCTCTTGAAGGTACTTTAATCCCAAAGTTTTTATATCATTATCTTCTTGAAAAGCAAGAAATTCTTTTTAGTTTGAAAAAAGGTTCAGGAGTACCTCACGTATATCCCAAGGATGTTTCAAAAATTCTTATTCCAATTCCTCCTCTAGAAATTCAAGAAAAAATCGTGCAAATACTTGACAAAATGACTGAGTATGTTACAGAATTGACCTCAGAATTGACCTCAGAATTGACCTCACGTAAAAAGCAATATTCTTATTATCGAGATAAACTCTTATCCTTTGAGGATGAAGTTTATCAGGTTGAGTGGAAGACACTCTCGGAAATAGCAAAAGATTTTGGTCGTGGAAAATCAAAACATCGGCCTAGAAATGACGTGAGACTATATGGTGGTGATATACCGTTCATACAGACTGGAGATATAAGAGAGGCTGGTAAATGGATTGAAAACTATTCTCAAACTTATAATGAATTTGGATTACAACAAAGTAAGCAGTGGGAAAAGGGAACATTATGTATCACAATTGCTGCTAATATAGCGGAAACTGGATTATTAGGATTTGATGCATGTTTCCCTGATAGTATTATAGGGTTTGTTGCAAATCCAGAATTTGCCATTACAGAATATGTTTACTATTATTTAAATTCAATAAAAGATTATCTTGCAAATAAGAGTTATGGTAGCGCACAGGATAATCTTAATTTATCTACATTTTCATCATTGAAAATTCCAGTGCCGTCTCTTGAAATCCAGTCACGTATTGTTCAAGTTTTAGATAACTTTGATACGGTTTGTAACGATTTAAATATTGGACTGCCTAGGGAGATTGAACTACGTCAAAAACAGTACGAATATTTTAGAGAAAAACTCTTGACATTCGTCGCCGAAGGCGAGTACACTGAGAGTAGAGTAGAGGAGTGGGACAACTCCGCTATTATCAAGCTTTTACAGTGGGTATTTGGTCCAATTCGAGTGAAGGTGGGACAAGTTGTCAATTTGCAACGTGGGAAACGTCTTGTTAGAAAGCAACTAACTACTTCAGGAAGTGTTCCAGTTTATCAAAATAGTTTGGCGCCCTTGGGATATTATACCGAATCAAACAGAGTGAAAAATACTAGTTTTGTAATTTGTGCAGGGGCGGCTGGTGAAATTGGGTATAGCGCTATGGACTTTTGGGCGGCAGATGATGTCTACACATTAGCAACGTCAGATAATATTTCTGATAAATTTATGTACTATGTCTTGTTAAGTAAGCAAGATAGACTTAAATCACAGGTTCGAAAGGCTAGTATTCCTAGATTATCTAAGGATGCTATTGATAAAGTAACGTTCTACTTACCCCCATTTTCCGAACAAAAAAGAATCGTCTCCATTCTTGACAATTTTAACACCCTAACCAACTCTCTTTCTGAAGGTCTTCCAAAAGAAATCGAACTAAGACAGAAACAGTATGAATACTGGAGAGAACAATTATTAAACTTTACTAGATAAATTCTTGAATCATTTTGAGAAAGAATCTCAATTAATACAATAAAAGGAAGCATACTATGGTTGATTATTCAAAAGTACATGAAGTAATTGCGGAAACAAATGAAGGGATTCTCTTGGCTGAGTATCAACCAGAGTATCGCACAGATAGAGAATTTCAGTCTGAGGCAGATTTGGAAAGACAATTGCTTATGGATTTAGTCAATGGTCTCAATTATGAACGATTGGATATCCATACACCTGCGGAGCTTTTAGCGAATGCAAAGGTTCAAATTGAAAAGCTTAATAAGGTTACGTTTACGGATGCTGAATGGCAACGTTTTGTAGTCGAGTATTTAGATTGTCCCAATGAAGGTTTGGTTGAAAAAACACGAAAAATCCAAGAAAATCATATCTATGACTTTGTTTTTGATGATGGACGGATTAAAAATATTTTCATCCTTGACAAGAAAAACATTCACAACAACAGTATGCAGGTCATCAACCAAGTGACGCAAGTGGGGAGTCATACCAACCGTTATGATGTGACAATTTTAGTCAATGGTCTTCCGCTAGTTCAGATTGAATTGAAGAAGCGGGGAGTTAGTCTGCAAGAAGCCTTTAATCAGGTTCACCGTTATAGTAAGGAAAGCTTTAACAGCGAAAATTCTTTGTATAAGTATGTTCAGATTTTTGTGATTTCGAATGGTACTTATACACGCTACTTTGCAAATACAACAGCTCAGAATAAAAATCACTATGAGTTTACCTGTGAGTGGGCAGACCGTAAGAATAAGACCATTCACGAATTGGAAGATTTTACTGTTACTTTCTTAAGCAAGCGTGTCCTCTTGGAAGTTTTGACCAAGTATTGTGTTTTTGATGTGGATAATACCTTGCTCATCATGCGTCCTTATCAGATAGCAGCAACTGAAAGTATCTTGCGCAAGATTCATTCTTCCAATGAAATGAAGAATTTTGGAACCATCAATGCTTGTGGTTATATCTGGCATACGACAGGGTCAGGGAAAACCTTGACCAGCTTTAAGACTGCGCGCTTAGCGACAGAGTTGGACTACATTGACAAAGTGATATTCGTTGTAGATAGAAAAGACTTAGACTATCAAACTATGAAGGAATATCAAAAATTCCAACCAAATTCAGTCAATGGTAGTAACAATACAAAAGAACTACAATGCAGTATCGAAGAAAATGATGATCGAATCGTTGTCACAACTATTCAAAAGTTAAATAAGTTTATCACTGCAAATCCTAATCATGAAGTCTATGCTAAGAAATGTGTCTTGATTTTTGACGAGTGTCATCGTTCTCAGTTTGGGAAGGCTCAAAAGCGCATTAAGAAGGCTTTTAAACAGTACGCCCTATTTGGATTTACAGGGACACCAATTTTCCCAGAAAATAGTTTGACGGGTGAAACAACGCAAGAAGTTTTTGGAGAGCAGCTTCATAATTACGTTATTACGGATGCTATTCGGGATAAAAAAGTCTTGAAGTTTAAGGTTGATTACAACTATATCAAGCCTGAAATTAATAAGTACAGGGATGCGGAAAAGGCGGTCGGTCGTGAGGTAGATGAGAAGAAGTTGAAAAAGATGGAAAAAGAACTTCTTCTTCACCTAGAACGGATCGCGACCATTACCGAATACTTACTTCGCGTGTATAATACAAAAACACACCGAAATCAACACTATACTCATAAACAAAAACAATTGTCTGGATTTAATGCTATGCTAGCTGTACAAAGTATTGAAGCAGCAAAATTATACTATGAAGAACTCCAACGACAGCAAGCAGCTTTACCAGAGGCTAAGCGTTTGAAAGTTGCGACTATCTTTAGCTTTGCACCTAACGAAGAACAGTCAGCTTACGGCGAAATTCAAGATGAAGAGCTAGAGTCTCAAGAAACAGCCATGCCTCTATCTTCTAAAGAGTTTCTTTCTAGAACGATTGATGATTATAATCACATGTTTAAGACCAACTTCTCAGCTGATGGGAAGGAGTTTCAAAATTACTATCGTGACCTTTCCAAACGCGTTAAATCCAAGGAAGTGGATTTGCTGATTGTGGTCGGTATGTTCTTAACGGGATTTGATGCCCCGACTATGAATACACTCTTTGTCGATAAAAATCTACGTTATCATGGTTTGATTCAGGCCTTCTCGAGAACCAATCGGATTTTTAACAAGGTTAAACCTTTTGGAAATATTGTTTGTTTCCGTGATTTAGAAAAGGCTACGCAAGAAGCTATTAAGACTTTTGGAGACACAAATAAGCTTGAAATCATCTTAGAAAAAAGCTTTAGTGAATACATGGATGGTTTTGTGGATCAAGTAACGGGTATCGAGGTCAAAGGATATACTGCGGTTTGTCAGGAAATTCTGGAAGGATTCCCGAACCCGCAAGAAATTGAAACAGAGCACGATAAAAAAGAGTTTGTTAAGTTATTTGGTGAGTTATTGAAACTTGATAATGTTCTTCGAAATTATGACGAATTTCAAGAAATCGACAAACCTATTTCAGAAGGTTATCTTCAGGATTTAAGAAGCACTTATGTGGAAATTCGAGATGAATTTTTGAACCTTAAAAATTATGAAAAGACCAAGGATTTGGATGTTGATCTTTCAGATGTTGAATTTGAAATCGAACTCTTAAAAACAGATGAGATTAATCTGGACTACATTCTTGCATTGATTGTTGAAAAATCGAAGAATTCTGAGTCCAAAGAAGCAATGAAAGCAGAAGTTAGTCGTGTGATTCGCTCTAGCATTGATATTCGTGCCAAAGAAGAGTTGGTTATCGGGTTTATTAATGACACTGATTTGCAAAAATTGAAAGACCATGATGGGATTATCAATGCTTTCTACGAATATGGCAAGGGGCGTAAGAAAATCGCAATCCATGACCTAGCTGAGTCTGAGAAACTTGTAGCTGATTACCAATTATTCATAGACAAATCAATTCAACGAGGTTATGCTGAAAACAGTGGGACTGATTTGGATTCGATTATTCCACCAACTTCTCGTAGACAGGGAGCGCGTGAACGAAAAAAGCAAGAAGTTTTACGTAAGATTCAGTTGTTAGTAGAGACTTATTCAGGTATTTAAGGATTGTTGACTAATATTTATTAAAAAAATCAGGCTCTACGAAAAATACTATTTATTCGCTCATTTTTAAGATATAACTTTGTTTCCATATTTCCGGGGAACTAGTAGAAAGTAAGGAGAAATATGGAAAATAACAATCAACGTGCCCTTTGCCAGCAACTCTGGGCGAGAAACAAATACCTCGTTTTGAGTCATTCTAGCAATATTTACAATGAGATTCGTCAGTATCTAAAGAATGAAGAGGTGGAGGTGAGTCAGATTCAGGAGATGATTGACCGTGCCTGCCAGATTCCAGAACACAGGGGTCAGGTTTGCAATGCTTTTCAGCATATTTGGGGTTATTTCAAAAAGAAAGCGACAGATGCTGAGCGCAAGGACTACATGCTCTTGCTGGATTGCTACCGCTTTGGTCAAGCTTCCAAGGAAGATGTAATTGCTAAGACTCGAGAGTTGCTTGAACGTTATCCAAATGCTTATCTGCAACATTCGACTTTACTAAAAGGAGATTGTCATGAGACTTTGGCATGAGGCTTTGATTTCACAGCTTCCCCGTCCTCAACTCTTGGGACAACATCGAGAGTGCTGTGCCCTCCGTGGCAATGGCTGGGGCAGAAAGCATGCAACGGTGGACTATGTCTTTACCCACTCGCCCTATCGTCTCTATGCCTATCATCGCTTGATTATGGAGGAGATGGCTGACCGTGGCTACAATGTCAGTCCAGAGTGGTTGGATAAAAACTATCGTGGTAAGACCTGCCCTCCTTATCAAGAATTAGTAGAGGAAAAGTTGACTAGTCCTATATACAGCGAACATGACTCGACCTACTATGAGGAGTGTCTGGCAAATCTCCGAGAGAAGGGGATAGAGCTGGAATAATAGTAAGGATTGCCTTCAATTTATAACTCTTCTCGTATTTTTTCGAATAATAAAGATGAGACCTTTGGAATTTTTCTAAGGTCTTCTTTTTCTGAATGTTAGGATTTACTTTTAATAACTTTTGAGTTATAATTAAATTAGAAAGAGGTTGCTAGGTGCATACGATTTACTTCTATAAGGACAAAAATGGAAATGAGCCAGTCTTGGATTATATGAGAGAATTGGCCTGTCGTAAAAGTAAGGATAGCCGCATCAAACTCAATAAACTAAATGACTATATCGAGTTACTTAGTCAGCAAGGGACCAGAGCTGGGGAACCCTATATGAAACACTTGGAAGATGAGATATGGGAACTAAGACCTTTGAGAGATCGAATTTTATTTGTAGCGTGGCTTGATGGTAGTTTTGTTCTTTTACATCATTTTGTCAAAAAGACTCAGAAAACTCCTAGAAGAGAAATTGAAAAAGCCAAGCGTGAACTGAAGGACTTAAAAGAAAGAGGGGTAAGTGATGAAGAATAGTGCTATTGGGAGTAACTGGAAGGATGTCAGGTCAGAACTCTTTACCAAGGAGGAAATACTTGAAAGTGATATGCGAGTGGCTATCATGAGTGAGTTGATTGAAGCCAGACATGAGCAAGGAATCAGCCAGAAAAAGCTAGAGGAACTCAGTGGAGTGAGCCAGCCTGTCATAGCTAGGATGGAAACAGGAAAGACTAGCCCCCAGTTGGATACAGTCTTGAAAGTTTTAGCCAGTTTAGGAAAGACACTAGCAGTAGTCCCCCTCGAACAGAGAAAGAGTTGATAGGAAGAACTTGGAAAACTTTAACAAATTTAATAGTTATAGTGCCTCAAGTGTATAATATAGAAAAATTATGCTTTATTTATATCAAGTGCGAACGAAGTGAGCTTTTAGCGGATATTTCCCGCTATAGTGGTATTCTAGATAATAATTTATTATTATCTAGAACGGAATTTTTGAGACATTCTGGCTCAAAAATTAGGGATGAAATTACGAAGTAAGTTGCTCCCGTCCGCACTTTTCAGGGAAATATCAGAATTACAAAAGAAAAATCAACCTATAGTCTTTTCTAATAACAAGCCATAGTCACTTATAAGAATTACTAATAACGCGTTTGAAGATCCTAACTGCAATAGAGCTATAAAACAAGCTACACAAAGGATTTGAGGCATTTATTTCAAGTCTTTTTCTTTTGTTTAAAACAGAGATATAGTTTCAAACTATATCAAAGCCTAATTTTTTACAATTATACAGATGATTCCTTTTCTGTTAAGATAGTTTCAACAACAAATTTTGGAGGACACATCATGTCAACTACAATCATCGGTTTCCCTCGTTTGGGCGAATTCCGCGAATTAAAATTTACAACTGAAAAATACTTTAGAAAAGAAATCTCAGAAGAAGAACTCTTGGCAGCAGCAAAAGACTTGCGTGCTAAACACTGGAACATTGTCAAAGAAAAAGGTATCACTGAAATTCCATCAAATGACTTCTCTCACTATGACAACTTCCTAGATGCAGCCTTCCTTTTCAACGTGGTACCTGCTTCAGTTCAAAACCTGGACTTGTCTGACCTTGAGCGCTACTTCGCTTTGGGTCGTGGTTACCAAGGAGAAAAAGGGGACGTTCGCGCCCTTCCAATGAAGAAATGGTTCAATACCAACTACCACTACATCGTTCCTAAATTTGAAAAAGACACTCAAGTCAAACTTGCAGGTCACAAGATTTTTGATGAGTTCCAAGAAGCAAAAGAACTTGGATTGAGCACTCGTCCAGTTCTTGTAGGTCCATTCACTTTCCTTCAATTGTCAGACTTTGAAGAAGGCGTGAAAGCAGAAGACTTCGTAGACAGTTTAGTGGCTGCTTACCAAGAAGTTTTTGCAAAATTGGTAGAACTTGGTGCGACTCGTATCCAATTGGACGAAGCGGCTCTTGTAAAAGATTTGACAGCTGAAGAAAAAGCTCTCTTCTTGAACCTTTACAACAAACTCTTGGCTGACAAAAAAGGTCTTGAAGTCTTGCTTCAAACTTACTTCGGAGACGTTCGTGACGTTTACGCTGACCTTGTGAAATTGCCAGTAGATGCTATCGGTCTTGATTTCGTTGAAGGTAAGAAAACTCTTGAACTCGTTAAAGGTGGTTTCCCAGCTGATAAGACTCTTTATGCAGGTATTGTCAATGGTAAAAACATCTGGCGTAACAACTACGAAAAGAGCTTGGCTGTTCTTGAGCAAATTCCAGCTGAAAACATTGTCTTGACAAGCTCATGCTCACTTCTTCATGTGCCATTTACAACAGCTAATGAAGAATTTGAACCAGCTATCTTGAACCACTTTGCCTTCGCAGTTGAAAAATTAGACGAAATCCGTGATTTGGATGCTATCCGCAACGGTCAAGGAGCAGAAGCTCTTGCAGCTAACAAAGAACTCTTTGCGACTGAGCGTGTTGGTGAAAATGCAGAACTTCGTGCGCGCATCGCTGGTTTGACAGACGCTGACTACACTCGTTTGCCAGCCTTTGCAGAACGTGAAGCCATCCAAGAAGAAGCTTTCAAACTTCCAGCTCTTCCAACAACAACTATCGGTTCATTCCCTCAAACAAAAGAAGTTCGTGCTAAACGTTTGGCTTACCGTAAAGGTGAATTGTCTCAAGAAGAGTATGACGCTTTCCTTGCTGAAACGATCGATGAATGGATCAAATGGCAAGAAGATATCGATTTTGATGTCCTTGTTCACGGTGAATTTGAGCGTAATGACATGGTTGAGTACTTCGGACAAAACTTGTCAGGTTACCTCTTCTCTAAAAATGGTTGGGTACAATCATACGGTATGCGTGGGGTTAAACCACCAATCATCTGGGGTGATGTCACTCGTCTTAACCCTATCACTGTTAAATGGTCTAGCTATGCACAAAGCCGTACAAACAAACCTGTTAAAGGTATGTTGACTGGACCTGTTACCATCCTCAACTGGTCATTCCCACGTGAAGACATCTCTATCAAGGATTCTACTCTTCAAATCGCTCTTGCTATCAAGGATGAAGTGCTTGACCTTGAAGCTGCTGGTGTGAAAATCATCCAAATCGACGAAGCTGCTCTTCGTGAAAAATTGCCACTCCGTCGTAGCGACTGGTACGAAGACTACCTTGACTGGGCAATTCCTGCCTTCCGCTTGGTACACTCAACAGTAGCACCAGACACACAAATCCACACTCACATGTGTTACTCAGAATTTACAGATATCATCCCAGCTATCGATAACTTGGATGCGGACGTTATCTCGTTTGAGGCTAGCCGTTCAAATCTTGAAATCTTGGACGAACTCAAAGCGAAAAACTTCCAAACAGAAGTGGGACCTGGGGTTTACGATATCCACTCTCCTCGTGTGCCAAATGAAGGCGAAATCGACCACACAATCGAAGCCATCCTTGCTAAAGTGCCAAGCAAGAAAGTTTGGATCAACCCTGACTGTGGTTTGAAAACACGTGGTATTCCAGAAACAAAAGAAAGCTTGATCCGCCTTGTTGAAGCAGCTAAAGCTGCGCGTGAGAAATTGTAAGATAAGGATTTCTCTAGAAGCGCTGTTTGGTCAATCTGCCTGTTTCACTTGGATTCTAAGAGTCCAGCTAACGAAAAATCAACTAGAAAAGGATAATGACTATGTCACGCCAAACACCGTCACTCTCATTTGAAGTGTTCCCTCCAAACCCAGCCGTAGGTAATGATAACATTATTTCTGCTCTTCAAGATATGCAGGAGCTAGCGCCGCACTTTATCAGTGTAACTGCCAGCAATAATAAATTTAATATCAAGGAAACGACGGTTCGTTTGGCTGACTTTATCCAAAATGATTTGGCGATTCCGACTATTGCTCACTTGCCAGCTATCTATCTGACCAAGGACAAGGTTGCTGAAACTATTGCAGACTTGGACAAGGTTGGGGTGCAGAAAATCTTGGCTCTTCGTGGGGATATTATTCCTGATGTGGAACCACAAAAGGATTTCCGTTACGCAACTGACTTGATCGAGTTCATCAAGGAACAAGCCCCTCACTTTGATATTGTTGGTGCTTGTTATCCAGAAGGTCACCCTGATTCGCCAAATCAGATTTCAGATATTCAAAATCTTAAGAAGAAAGTGGATGCAGGCTGTTCGAGTCTTGTAACTCAGCTTTTCTTTGACAATGAGCGCTTCTATGATTTCCAAGACAAGTGCATCTTGGCTGGGATTGATGTTCCTATTCATGCAGGGATTATGCCAATTCTGAATCGAAATCAGGCTCTCCGCCTCTTGAAGACTTGTGAAAATATCCATCTTCCACGCAAATTTAAAGCCATCTTAGACAAGTATGAGCATGACCCTGAGTCGCTCAGAGCAGCAGGACTTGCCTATGCAGTGGACCAAATCGTGGACTTGGTAACTCAGGATGTTGCCGGTGTGCATCTCTACACTATGAACAATGCTGAAACAGCAAAATACATCCACCAAGCAACTCATGCCTTGTTTAATCATCAGTCTCTCGGATAATAAAAAGCAAACCATTCTTCTCAGGTGAGGGGAATGGTTCCTTTTTAATGGTAAAGACCGCACTTTTTAAGAAAAATATGATAAAATAGACTCTGTACGTACTTGATACAAAGATGAGGGTATAAACAGATTTTTAACTATTCAAATCTGCTATAAAAAGGAAAAATACTAAAGAATAATATTTTTAAACTTTTCAAAGTATCTAAATAGTTGAACACGGGCTAAATCCCTAGTGAAAAAGATAGATTTCCTAGTGTGCATCGCACACTGCGTCAATCGAATGCTATCTTGAGCAATTGAACCCGGCCGAAAAGCTGTGTAAAAAAGATAAACTGTCTTGTCTTCATCGAAGACTGCGTCAGTTTCCTATTTTTACTTTGCTTTTGACGTCCTTGGTATCTTGATCTTTGTAGGCAAGGCGTATAATTTCATCAATCCAAAGGGGATTAAAATGACAAAACAAGTGTTTCAAACGACTTTTGCGGGTCGTGAGTTAATTGTAGAGACTGGTCAGGTTGCTAAGCAGGCAAATGGCTCTGTTGTTGTACGTTACGGTGAGTCAACTGTCTTGACTGCAGCCGTTATGTCTAAGAAAATGGCAACTGGGGATTTCTTCCCACTTCAAGTCAACTACGAAGAAAAAATGTATGCGGCTGGGAAGTTTCCTGGTGGCTTTATGAAGCGTGAAGGACGTCCTTCAACAGATGCGACTTTGACAGCGCGTTTGATTGACCGTCCAATCCGTCCTATGTTTGCGGAAGGTTTCCGTAACGAAGTCCAAGTCATCAACACCGTGCTTTCTTATGATGAAAATGCTTCTGCACCAATGGCTGCTATGTTTGGTTCATCCTTGGCACTTTCCATTTCAGATATTCCATTTGACGGTCCAATTGCTGGGGTACAGGTGGGTTATGTAGATGGTCAAATCATCATCAACCCTACGCAAGAACAAGCAGAGCAATCTCTCCTTGAATTGACAGTAGCTGGTACCAAGCACGCCATCAACATGGTAGAGTCTGGTGCTAAAGAATTATCAGAAGAAATCATGCTGGAAGCGCTCCTTAAAGGGCACGAAGCAGTCAAAGAATTGATTGCCTTCCAAGAAGAAATCGTTGCAGCAGTCGGTAAAGAAAAAGCAGAAGTGGAATTGCTTCATGTGGACGCTGACTTGCAAGCTGAAATCATCGCAGCCTACAACAGTGACCTCCAAAAAGCGGTCCAAGTAGAAGAAAAATTGGCTCGTGAAGCTGCAACTCAAGCAGTTAAGGACCAAGTTATTTCCGTTTACGAAGAAAAATATGCGGACCATGAAGAATTTGACCGTATCATGCGAGATGTGGCTGAAATCTTGGAACAAATGGAACACGCTGAAGTGCGCCGTTTGATCACAGAAGATAAGGTACGTCCTGACGGTCGTAAGGTTGATGAAATCCGTCCTTTGGATGCGGTTGTTGACTTCCTTCCTCGTGTGCACGGCTCTGGTCTCTTCACTCGTGGACAAACTCAGGCTCTTTCAGTCTTGACTTTGGCCCCAATGGGAGAAACTCAAATCATCGATGGTTTGGATCCAGAGTACAAGAAACGCTTTATGCACCATTATAACTTCCCACAATACTCTGTAGGGGAAACTGGTCGTTACGGTGCGCCAGGTCGTCGTGAAATCGGTCACGGTGCTCTCGGTGAGCGTGCCCTTGCTCAAGTCTTGCCAAGCTTGGAGGAATTTCCATACGCTATCCGTTTGGTAGCAGAAGTCTTGGAATCAAATGGTTCTTCATCTCAAGCTTCTATCTGTGCGGGAACTCTTGCCCTTATGGCTGGTGGTGTGCCAATCAAGGCGCCAGTAGCAGGGATTGCCATGGGTCTTATTTCAGATGGAAACAACTATACAGTATTGACAGATATCCAAGGTTTGGAAGATCACTTTGGAGATATGGACTTTAAGGTTGCAGGTACTCGTGACGGGATTACAGCCCTACAAATGGATATCAAGATTCAAGGGATCACTGCAGAAATCTTGACTGAAGCCCTTGCCCAAGCCAAGAAAGCTCGTTTTGAAATCCTTGATGTGATTGAAACAACCATTCCAGAAGTTCGTCCAGAATTGGCTCCAACTGCTCCGAAAATTGATACCATCAAGATTGATGTGGATAAAATCAAGATTGTCATCGGTAAGGGTGGAGAAACCATCGACAAGATTATCGCTGAAACAGGCGTTAAGATTGATATCGACGAAGAAGGAAATGTGTCTATCTACTCTAGTGACCAAGATGCTATTAACCGTGCCAAAGAAATCATTGCTGGTTTGGTTCGTGAAGCCAAAGTGGATGAAGTTTACCGTGCTAAGGTTGTTCGTATCGAGAAATTTGGTGCCTTTGTCAACCTCTTTGATAAGACAGATGCCCTTGTTCATATCTCGGAGATGGCTTGGACACGTACCAATAATGTCGAAGACTTAGTAGCAATCGGGGATGAAGTTGATGTTAAGGTTATCAAGATTGATGAAAAAGGACGTGTGGATGCTTCTATGAAAGCTCTTCTTCCTCGTCCTCCAAAACTTGAACGTGATGAAAAAGGCGAAAAGTCTGAGAGACCTCACCGCCCACGTCATCATAAGGATCACAAACCTAAGAAAGAATTTACAGAAACACCAAAAGATTCAGAATAAGAAAAGGAGAAATGTATGGGATGGTGGCGCGAAACCATTGATATCGTAAAAGAAAATGATCCAGCGGCCCGCACCACTTTGGAGGTTTTGCTGACTTATCCAGGTGTCAAGGCCTTGGCGGCCCACCGTCTCTCGCATTTTCTCTGGAAGCATGGCTTTAAACTCTTGGCGCGTATGCACAGCCAGTTTTGGCGCTTTTGGACTCAAATTGAGATTCATCCAGGTGCCCAGATTGATTCAGGTGTCTTTATCGACCATGGCTCTGGTTTGGTGATTGGGGAGACAGCTATTGTTGAAAAAGGTGTTCTCCTTTATCACGGAGTGACTCTTGGGGGAACAGGGAAAGACTGTGGCAAACGCCATCCAACCGTGCGAAAGGGAGCACTCATATCAGCCCATGCCCAAGTTATCGGACCAGTAGAAATCGGTGAAAATGCCAAGGTCGGTGCTGCAGCAGTTGTTGTAGCAGACGTACCTAGTGATGTGACGGTTGTCGGTATTCCTGCTAAGATTGTCCGTGTACATGGTAAAAAGGATGAGCCGGTCATTCACGAAGTCGAAGAAAAACGAGAGTACTACGTCAATAAACTCGAGCAGGCTAAAGAAGCCAGTCACAGATCGTCTGGTTTGTAGAGGATAGCTATATGATTCAAGCAAGAAACAAGTTAAGCCAAGAGGAGTTATCTGAGGCGAAAAAACTAATTAACTGTTGCCAAAACTATGACGGTACCTATCGTGATCCCTATCTCTCTAACATGCTTAATTTTGACCCAAACATGCCCGCCTTTTTCCTTTATTATGAAAAAGGCGAACTTGTTGGTTTATTAACTGTCTATGCAGATGACCAAGATGTGGAAGTGACGATACTGGTTCATCCAGGTTATCGACATCAGGGGATTGCGCGTGCATTGTTTACTAGTTTTGAGAGAGAAACAGCTTCTTTTCCTATTCGTTCAGTGACTTTTCAGACAGAACGTATTTTTCTAGAACGTCATCCTGATTTTGTCAGCAACTGGGGATTGGTCGAGGATGAAGAGACAGAAACTTGGTTAGGTAAGGATAGAAGACCTTATCCGTTAGCAAAGATTTCCAATCTTGAAGTTTTGTTAGCAGATAGTTCGTATCAGGATCAAATTACTCAGTTAAAATTTCAGGCATTCTCAGAGGAACATGAGTCTAGAGAGATTGTGGATAGATATGTCGCTGAAGCTCTGAAGGATCCAGAAAGTCGCTTATATATTTTGTTAAAAGACGGTCAGGTTATTGGAACTTGCACGGTAGATTTATCGACTAATACGAATTACTTCTACGGGTTAGCAATATCTGAACCTGAACGTGGGAAAGGCTATGGAAGCTACTTAGCAAAATCCCTTGTCAACCAATTAATTGAGCAAAATGACAAGGAATTTCAGATTGCAGTAGAGGACAGCAATGTAGGTGCCAAGCGCTTGTATGAAAAAATTGGCTTTGTCAAACAGACCCAGGTGGTTTATCTGAATGAGAAAGGAGCAAGGGATTCCGAAGTGTAGAGACATTCGGACTGAAATTCAATTGAACTCTTAGTGATGAAACTAATTGTTCTTGGATTTTGGATTTCCTGACTATGATTTATGATTAAAATCTATGACACTATGTCTCGTGATTTGCGAGAATTTGTCCCGATTGAGGACGGCAAGGTCAAGATGTATGTTTGTGGGCCAACCGTGTATAACTATATCCACGTGGGGAATGCCCGTTCAACGGTGGCTTTTGATACGATTCGACGTTATTTTGAGTACCGTGGTTTTGAGGTTACCTATATTTCCAATTTCACAGATGTGGATGATAAGATTATCAACCGTGCCAAGGAAGAAGGGATCACGCCTCAGGAGGTTGCGGACAAGTACATCGTTGCCTTTCGTGAGGATGTGACGGCCTTGGGCGTCAAACCTGCGACTCGCCATCCGCGTGTGGTGGAGTTTATGGCTGACATCATCCGCTTTGTGGAAGACTTGATTGGAAAAGGCTTTGCCTACGAGAGTCAAGGAGATGTCTATTTCCGTGTGGAAAAATCTCATAACTATGCCCAGTTGGCCAATAAAACCTTGGAAGATTTGGAGCTAGGTGCTTCAGGTCGTACTGATGAAGAAACAGCTCGCAAGGAAAATCCTGTGGACTTTGCCCTTTGGAAAGCTGCTAAATCAGGTGAGATTTCTTGGGATAGCCCTTGGGGACCTGGTCGTCCGGGCTGGCATATTGAGTGTTCAGTCATGTCGACAGAGATTTTGGGCGACACCATTGATATCCACGGTGGTGGAGCTGACCTAGAGTTTCCTCACCATACCAATGAAATTGCCCAGTCAGAAGCCAAAACAGGCAAGATCTTTGCTAACTACTGGATGCACAATGGCTTTGTCAATATCGACAATGTCAAGATGTCTAAGTCTTTGGGCAACTTTATAACCGTACACGATGCCCTTAAAACTCTTGATGGCCAAGTGCTTCGTTTCTTCTTTGCGACACAACATTACCGCAAGCCAATCAACTTTACGGAAAAGGCAGTGCGAGACGCCGAGACCAATCTCAAGTATTTGAAAAACACCTATGAGCAACCATTTACTGGAACTGTAGATGCTCAAGAGTTGCAAGCTTTTAAAGATAAGTTTGTAGCAGCAATGGATGAAGATTTTAACGCGGCAAATGGAATCACAGTAGTCTTTGAAATGGCCAAGTGGATCAATTCTGGCAACTATGATACAAGTGTTAAGGAAGCTCTTGCGGCTATGTTAGAGGTCTTTGGAATTGTCTTTATTGAGGAAGTTTTGGATGCAGAGATTGAAGACTTGATCCAAAAACGCCAAGAAGCGCGTGCCAATCGTGACTTTGCGACAGCGGACCAGATCCGTGACCAATTGGCTGCTCGAGGGATTAAGCTCCTTGACACCAAAGATGGAGTGAGGTGGACACGTGATTGATGTCAATCTCATTAACGGGATTGCGCTAGCCTTTGAAGGAGATGCGGTGTATTCTATGTATATACGTCGTCACCTCATTTTAAAAGGTATGACCAAACCCAATAAACTCCACCAAGAAGCGACCAAGTATGTGTCAGCCAAGGCTCAGGCTCGCCTGATTTCCCTTATGTTAGAGGAGCAGGTTTTAACAGAAAAAGAAGAAGAAATCTACAAACGTGGTCGCAATACCAATAGTCACACCAAGGCCAAAAATGCTGATGTGGTGACTTACCGTATGTCCACAGGTTTTGAAGCAGTGATGGGCTATCTCCATATGACTGAAAATCTGGAACGTCTTGAGAGCTTGATTTCGTGGTGCATCCAAAAAGTGGAGGGCTAGGAAATGATGGCGAAAGAACTACAAGACTGGTTTCCTGAAGCTCAGATTTCAGATCAACCAGTAGAGAAAGAGGGTTATCTAACTCTTCCTTTAGCTTCTCAGCAGTGGATTTTGCTGGAGGAAGCTGAGCTCAGCGAGCGTGAAAAGCAGTTGGTTGCCCTTTTAACCCAGCAGGAGCAGGCTCGTTCGCTCAATCCTTGGTATTCTTATCTGGTTGAGGGGAAGGGACAGGCACCACAAGCTTTTAAAAAGATTCAGTTGGTTTATTGTCATCTTTCCTATTTCCAACAGGAAAATCTAGCTTCTTGGCTGGATATGATGCGGACTCTATTTCCTAACTGTCAGACAGTGCTTCAGGTAGGAGCTCAGGATTATGTTTTCGTACTTCAACAAGATAAATACACTTCTGTACGAGCTATTTTAAGTGATACGATTGAAGCGGTTGAGTATGACTTTGGACTTCGTCTGTCAATCATGTTGGGCCAGGTTTGGTCTCAGACAGGACATCAAGCCCTATCAGACTTAATCAAAGCAGAGCGCGATTTGTTTAAGACTTGGTGGCGTCATGGTCACCAAGGTGTTCATACTTTTTCTCAGCTCTATCTTTGGAGTATAGGAGAAAGACTCGTGGACTTGAAGGCAATCAAGGAATGTCTACATCAGATGATTTTGGATCAAGATCAGATTCAGGAAATCATTCTCTCTCTTTGGGAAAATAGTGCTGTTCTCACTAAAACAGCCCAGCAACTCTATCTGCACCGCAATTCTCTCCAATATAAGATTGATAAATGGGAAGAATTGACAGGGCTACAGTTGAAAGAACTGACTGACTTGACCCTGTGTTATCAATTGATTTTACCAGATATTCTCTAAAGTTTTGTGCAAGTTGCACAGAACTTTTTTATTTTTTTGGTCACCTTGCCATAGAAATGTAAAGCGTTTTCATCTATAATAAAACTATCAAAAGACAAAAGGAGTTCACCTCATGGTAGAATTGAATCTTAAAAACATTTACAAAAAATATCCAAACAGCGAACACTATTCAGTTGAAGACTTCAACTTGGACATCAAAGACAAAGAATTTATCGTTTTCGTAGGTCCTTCAGGATGTGGTAAATCAACAACTCTTCGTATGATTGCTGGTCTTGAAGACATCACAGAAGGTACTGCATCTATCGATGGCGTGGTTGTCAACGACGTAGCTCCAAAAGACCGTGACATCGCCATGGTATTCCAAAACTACGCTCTTTACCCACACATGACTGTTTATGACAACATGGCTTTCGGTTTAAAATTGCGTAAATACAGCAAGGAAGACATCGATAAACGTGTGCAAGAAGCAGCTGCAATCCTCGGTTTGAAAGAATTCTTGGATCGTAAACCAGCTGACCTTTCAGGTGGTCAACGTCAACGTGTTGCCATGGGTCGTGCCATCGTCCGTGATGCAAAAGTATTCTTGATGGACGAACCTTTGTCAAACTTGGATGCAAAACTTCGTGTATCTATGCGTGCTGAAATCGCTAAAATCCACCGTCGTATCGGAGCTACAACTATCTACGTAACTCACGACCAAACAGAAGCGATGACACTTGCAGACCGTATCGTTATCATGTCAGCAACTAAAAACCCTGCTGGTACAGGTACTATCGGACGTGTAGAACAAATCGGTACACCTCAAGAAGTTTACAAAAACCCAGTTAACAAATTCGTAGCAGGATTCATCGGAAGCCCAGCTATGAACTTCATCAACGTGAAATTGGTTGGTAGCGAAATTATTTCTGACGGTTTCCGTTTGAAAGTTCCAGAAGGAGCATTGAAAGTTCTTCGTGAAAAAGGCTATGAAGGTAAAGAATTGATCTTCGGTATCCGTCCAGAAGATGTGAATGCAGAACCTGCTTTCCTTGAAACATTCCCAGAATCAGTTGTCAAAGCTACTATCTCTGTATCAGAATTGCTTGGTTCAGAATCTCACCTATACTGCCAAGTTGGTAAAGACGAATTTGTTGCCAAAGTTGATGCTCGTGACTACTTGCAAACAGGTGCAACAGTTGAACTTGGTTTTGACTTGAACAAAGCACACTTCTTCGATGTAGAAACTGAAAAAACAGTCTACTAAGATAAATGAAACACAAAACACTGCTAGAAATCTGGCAGTGTTTTTTTGCGGTTGCGTAAAAAAACTCCTAGGAAATTCCAGGAGAGTATGAGTGGTTATTTGAACTTGAATCCTTCGTAAATAAGCTCTGCTTTTGGATTTTGTTTCTTAATCTGTTTGGCAAGTAATTTCATCATAGAAAGGGGACCACACATATAGACGGTTGCCTGTTCGGGTACTTCTTTTTGTTCAAAATTAAGATAGCCGTCTTTCCTACTGTCTACTAGATGGAGTTCAAAATTAGGATTTTTCTGAGCATAGTCATGGAGCAAATCTATATAAACTGTATTTTCCTCTCCACGGAAGCTATAGTAGAAGTGAGCCTGTTTATCTAAAATAGGATGTTCACGGATGTAAGAGATGAAGGGGGTAATCCCAATACCTCCAGCAATCCAAACCTGATTTTCTCGTCCTTCTTCTATGATCATGTGTCCGTAAGCTCTATCTACAGTTACTTTGCTGCCGACTTGAAGATTATCATAGATATTCTTGGTATGGTCGCCTGAATTTTTAACAGTAAAGTAAAGAGTTTGACCGTGACCTCCTGATATAGAAAAGGGATGTGGAGCACTTTCAAAACCTTCTTGGAAAATCTTTAGGAAGGCAAATTGTCCTGCTTGATAGTTGAAAGGTCTGTTAAGATGGATTTGAATTTCTCTAGTATCGTGGTTTAAGCGTTTGAGATTGGTAATTTTCCCTAGATAGGGAAAGGAAATCTTTTGATAAAGGAAGATGATATAAAAACCAGCTAGTAAGCCTAAAAGGGCATAGCTACCAACAAGAAAACTTAGGAGATTAAATGTAAGGAGGCGATTGCCCATCATCATGTAGATGTGAAAGAGTCCGAAAATATAAGCTAGGTAAACTAGACGGTGAATCCATCGCCAAGCTTCGTATTGGATGTATTTGCCTAAATAGGCGACAAGGATGATGCTGATAAAGATATAGATTGCAAGATTGCCAAACTGAGCAGCTAAGCGAGAGCCCCACAAACCGCCCATACTAAAGTTATGAAAGATGAGTAGAATGATGGAGAGAAAGGCTGTGAATTTGTGGACAGTATAGACCTTCTCCAAACCGTGAAACCAGCTTTCTAGTAGTGGGAGACGAGTGGCGAGGATAAAGGTCAGAGATAGGCTTGTTAAAGCTAGTCCTGGAATCATGAATTGGGGAGAAGTGTTCATCCAAGCAAAAAGAGTCAAGATAAAACTAGCTATGATAAAGAGTAGTCCTTTGATTGATTTCATAGAAAATTCCATTTCATTTAGATTTTGATTTGTTGTAAATAAATTTGTTACATTTTATCATAGAAAAAGTATAGTGTCAAATTGATGTCTATAAATGTTTACTCTCATCAAAAAACTCTCCAATTGTGAACTGGAGAGCTGTTTTTTATTCTGTAGCTTGTTGCCAACGTTTTGCTAGCATATGAGACAGGCTAGAAATTGCTAGGTTAAAGCTGAAGTAGATGAGGGCAATCAGGATATAAAGACTGAAGACCTGCTCTGGTTCGAAATAACGGCCCATGAGAATTTGGCTGGCTCCAAAGAGTTCTTGTAGGGCGATAACAGAGTAGAGAAGACTGGTATCCTTAATCACGGTTACAAACTGAGAAATGATGGCTGGCAACATTTTACGGATAGCTTGTGGGAGAATGATGTAGTAGAGGATTTGGGCTGAGGTGAAGCCTTGTGACATTCCTGCTTCGTACTGTCCCTTGTCTACGGCGTTGAGACCGCCTCGGATAATCTCAGCCAAGGCTGCTGAGGTAAAGAGGGTGAAGGCTGTAATACCTGCTGGAGTAGATTTCATCTTGAAAACCAAAAAGATGGTGAAAATCCAGAGGAGGTTGGGAACATTACGCACAAACTCGATGTAAATGCTGGAGATGATTCGTAAGACAGGATTTTTGCCATTTCTCATGACGGCTAGCACCGTTCCGATAAGGGTAGAGAGGACGATAGCGATTAGAGAAATGTAGAGGGTCAAGCCAAATCCTTTAAAGATAAAGACTAGGTTATCTGGGGTCAAAACTTCTAAAATGGATTCCATAGTAACCTCCTAAAGTGAATAGGCTTTTTTGTTGGCCTGCTCCATCTTGCGACCAAACTGGGCAACAGGGAAGCAAAGAGAGAAGTAGAGCAGGGCAGCGCCTAAAAATGCTGGAATGTAGTTTCCGTTAAGTGCTGACCAAGACTTGGTCACAAACATCAAGTCCACTCCAGAGATGATGGCAACTGTAGAGGTGTTCTTGATGAGGTTGACGATTTGGTTGGTCAAAGGAGGGAGAATGATACGAAAGGCCTGAGGCAAGATAATCAAGCGCATGGCACTGATATAGGTAAAACCTTGCGACAGGGCGGCCTCCATCTGACCGCTAGGAATAGACTGAATGCCTGAGCGAATAACCTCAGCGATATAGGCGCCGTGATAGAGTCCCACGCAGAGAACAGCTGTCCAATAAATCGGAATCATGATGATATGGTCACTGATAAGAGGTAGGCCATAAAAAACGATAACAAACTGCACCAAAAGGGGAGTATTTTGGTAAAATTCGACAAAGATACGAGCTAAAATGCGCAAAATTGGACGTTTGCTGGTTGACATAGCTCCAAAGAAGATGCCCAAAACCATGGCGAGGATAAAGGATCCAATTGCTAGGGCAAGGGTGAAGAGGAAACCATTGAAAAATTGTCCAAAATCCTGAAAATAGGCTGTCCAAGATGATAAATCTGTCATGGGGTATCCTCCTTAATCTGCAGTATGGCTAGATGGTTTGAGCTTGTAACGGTCATAAAGTTTCTGCAAACTACCATCCTTGCTCCATTTAGTAACCAAGTTATCAAGATAATTGTTTAGCTCGGTATTTGATTTCTTGGTAACGATACCGTAGTCAGATGGCTTGAAACTATCATCTAGTAGTACTGTGCGCTTACTGATGTAGCCAGATAGGATAGAGCGGTCAACGGAAAAGGCATCAATTCGATGAGCGTGAAGGGACGTAATCAATTATGGGTAGGAACCAAGTTCGACGAATTTAAAGGTTAAACCTTTCTTTTTACCCAGTTCAGTAATCAGGCGTTGGGTGATGGAACCTTGGGCAACACCGATAGTTTTGCCGTTTAGGTCCTCAATGCTTTTGATTTTGGCAGACTTATTGACCAAAAAGCCAGAAGCGTCGGTGTAGTAAGGGCTGGTGAAGTTGTAGAGTTTTTTGCGTTCATCTGTGATGGTAAAGGTCGCGATATCCATATCGACCTGTTCATTGTCTAGAAGGGGTCCGCGAGTTTGTGCTGTAACCGGCACATAACGAACCTTGACTTTGAGTTCATCAGCTACCATCTTGGCCAAGTCGGTTTCGATACCAGAATAGGTCCCTGTCTTGGGATCCTTGTAGCCGAAGTTGGGAACGTCTTGTTTCACACCGACAACCAGCTCGCCTCTCTTTTGAATGTCTGTGACACTGGTATCAGCCTGAACTGGTTTTGCAGCAGCAAGGCCGAAAAGGCTAATCAATAATGCGGATAGAAAGAATTTCTTTTTCATAGGCGCCTCCTTATTTGACTTTGTCACTTTCGTGGTTGATGATTTTGCTGAGGAATTGTTGGGCACGAGGTTCGCTTGGATTGTCGAAAAAGTCATCAACATCTGTCGTATCCACCAAAACCTCTCCGTCAGCCATAAAGATGATGCGGTCAGCAACTTCACGGGCGAAGCCCATTTCATGGGTCACGACAATCATATTCATACCATCGTGGGCTAATTTTTGCATAACTGCCAGAACATCGCCGATGGTTTCAGGGTCAAGAGCAGATGTTGGCTCATCAAAGAGGAGGAGTTCAGGATGCATAGCGAGTCCACGTGCGATGGCAATCCGTTGTTTTTGTCCACCAGATAGCATGGCTGGATAAGAATCTTTCTTGTCCCACATATTTACAAATTCCAGATATTTTTGGGCTGTTTTTTCAGCTTCTTTTTTATCAATTCCTAGAACTTTTATGGGTGCGAGTGTTACGTTTTCTAACACCGTTTTGTGTGGATAGAGGTTAAAATGCTGGAAAACCATGCCAACTTCTTTACGAAGAGGCACCAAATCTTTCTGGTTGGCACCAGCAACTTGGTGACCATTTACTAGAAGACTTCCCTTGTCGATAGCCTCTAAACCATTAATCGTACGGATAAGAGTGGACTTCCCAGAACCAGAAGGTCCAAGGAGTACAACGACTTGCCCTTTTTCAAAACGGAGATTGATGTCGCGGAGTGCGTGGTAGTCTCCGTAATATTTTTCGACGTGTTCAAATTCTACTAAAGCCATAAGAAATCTCCTTTGTGTTAGATTTTATAACATGATTCTACACCAAAAGATTTTTCTTGTCAAATCATATCAGAAAAAAGTTAGTAAAATTTTTGTAGAAAGCAATCAGGATAGAGAAAAAGCCTAAATCATGTTATAATGAAGCAATAGAATTCTTAGAAAGAGTGGATGTCTTGTTGATAACACCTACTTATGAATGGCAGTTTGCCCCGCAAGTAGAAGATGCGGATTTTACAAAGATAGCCAAGAAGGCTGGACTGGGTCCTGAGGTGGCTCGGTTATTATTTGAAAGAGGGATTCAGGACCAAGAAAGTCTAAAGAAGTTCTTAGAACCTTCTTTGGAAGACTTGCACGATCCCTATCTGCTCCATGATATGGACAAGGCAGTAGAACGGATTCGTCAGGCCATTGAAGAAGGGGAAAATATTCTCATCTATGGAGACTATGATGCGGATGGTATGACTTCGGCTTCTATTGTGAAGGAAAGTTTGGAACAGCTTGGTGCTGAGTGCCGGGTTTATCTGCCCAATCGTTTTACCGACGGTTATGGACCTAATGCCAGTGTTTATAAATATTTTATCGAGCAAGAAGGAATTTCCTTGATTGTGACAGTGGACAATGGGGTTGCGGGTCACGAGGCTATTGAATTGGCCCAGTCTATGGGAGTAGATGTCATTGTGACTGACCACCATTCTATGCCTGAAACCTTACCAGATGCCTATGCTATTGTCCATCCTGAACATCCTGATGCGGACTATCCTTTCAAATATTTGGCTGGTTGTGGAGTGGCCTTCAAGCTGGCTTGTGCCCTTTTAGAAGAAGTGCAAGTGGAACTACTGGATTTGGTTGCAATCGGAACCATTGCAGATATGGTGAGTCTGACGGATGAAAATCGTATCTTGGTTCAGTATGGTCTGGAAATGTTGGGGCATACTCAGCGTATTGGCCTACAAGAAATGCTGGACATAGCTGGGATTGCTGCTAATGAAGTGACAGAAGAGACAGTCGGTTTCCAGATTGCCCCTCGTTTAAATGCCTTGGGCCGCTTGGATGATCCCAATCCTGCCATTGATTTGCTGACTGGGTTTGATGATGAGGAGGCGCATGAGATTGCTCTCATGATTCACCAGAAAAATGAAGAGCGCAAGGAAATTGTCCAGTCTATCTATGAAGAAGCAAAGACCATGGTGGATTCTGAGAAGAAGGTCCAGGTCTTGGCCAAGGAAGGCTGGAATCCTGGGGTTCTAGGAATCGTGGCTGGTCGTTTGTTGGAAGAATTGGGACAGACAGTCATCGTTCTTAATATAGAAGACGGTCGTGCCAAGGGAAGTGCTCGTAGTGTGGAAGCGGTCGATATTTTTGAAGCCCTAGATCCCCATCGCGACCTCTTTATCGCCTTTGGTGGCCATGCTGGTGCAGCGGGTATGACGCTGGAAGTTGAGAAACTTTCAGATTTATCTCAGGTCTTGGAAGATTATGTCCGTGAAAAAGGCGCAGATGCTGGAGGTAAGAACAAGTTAAATCTAGATGAAGAGCTGGATTTGGAGACTTTGAGTCTTGAAACAGTCAAGAACTTTGAACGTTTAGCTCCCTTTGGAATGGACAACCAGAAACCCGTCTTTTATATCAAGGATTTTCAGGTCGAAAGTGCCCGTACCATGGGGGCAGGCAATGCCCATCTCAAGCTGAAAATTTCTAAGGGTGAGGCTAGTTTTGAAGTGGTGGCCTTCGGTCAAGGTAGATGGGCAACAGAATTTGCTCAAACCAAGAATCTAGAGTTGGCAGTCAAATTGTCTGTCAATCAATGGAATGGCCAAACTGCCCTCCAGTTGATGATGGTGGATGCACGCGTGGAGGGTGTTCAGCTCTTTAACATCCGTGGAAAGAATGCCACCTTGCCAGAGGGAGTTCCAGTCTTGGATTTTGCTGGAGAAGTGCCAGATTTAGTGACTAGTGAAGCGGTTGTTGTGAAAACAATTCCTGAGGATATGACCCTGCTAAAGACCATTTTTCAAAAGCAGAATTTCTCTGCGGTCTATTTCAAAAATGATATTGACAAGGCCTACTATCTGACGGGATATGGGACTAGAGAGCAGTTTGCAAAATTGTACAAGACTATCTACCAGTTCCCAGAGTTTGATATTCGCTACAAACTGAAGGATTTGGCTACTTATCTCAATATCCAACAAATCTTGCTGGTCAAAATGATTCAAGTATTTGAAGAGCTAGGCTTTGTGACCATCAAAGATGGTGTCATGACAGTGAATAAAGAGGCTGAAAAGCGTGATATAGCTGAGAGTCAGATTTACCAAAATCTCAAACAAACCGTCAAAGACCAAGAAATGATGGCGCTGGGTACCGTGCAAGAAATTTATGACTTTTTAATGGAAAAAGAGTAGATGATAGGAAAGAGTTGGGAAACCAGCTCTTTTTTGAAAACAAATCTTCATTTTGAAAATCATTAAAAAAATGGTATAATGGTAGGAAAAGATTCGGCTAAAAGTAGTGCTTTTAGAATAAGAGGGTAAGTAACCCTATAATCAAGATAAACTAAGCTTTCGGAGGAAAAATGAGTAATATCAGTTTAACAACACTTGGCGGTGTGCGTGAAAACGGGAAAAATATGTATATCGCTGAAATCGATGGGTCTATTTTCGTTTTGGATGCAGGTCTTAAATACCCTGAAAATGAACAACTAGGGGTGGACGTGGTCATTCCCAATATGGACTATCTTTTTGAAAATAGCGATCGTATCGCTGGGGTCTTCTTGACCCACGGCCATGCGGATGCCATTGGTGCTCTGCCTTATCTCTTGGCTGAAGCCAAGGTACCTGTATTTGGCTCTGAGTTGACCATTGAGTTGGCAAAACTCTTTGTCAAAGGAAATGACACAGTTAAGAAATTTAATGATTTTCATGTTATCGATGAGGATACGGAGATTGATTTTGGCGGGACTGTGGTGTCCTTCTTCCGTACGACCCACTCTATCCCAGAAAGTCTGGGTGTGGTCTTGAAGACAGCTGAAGGTAGCATCGTTTATACAGGTGACTTCAAATTTGACCAGACAGCTAGTGAATCTTATGCCACAGACTTTGCTCGTTTGGCAGAAATCGGTCGTGATGGAGTTCTAGCTCTTCTTAGCGATTCAGCCAATGCGGACAGTAATATCCAAGTGGCTAGCGAAAGTGAAGTTGGGGACGAGATCACTCAAACCATTTCGGACTGGGATGGTCGTATCATTGTTGCAGCAGTAGCCAGCAACCTCTCTCGTATCCAGCAGGTGTTTGACGCTGCGGATGCAACAGGCCGTCGTGTGGTCTTGACAGGATTCGATATTGAAAATATCGTCCGCACTGCTATTCGTCTTAAGAAATTGTCTCTAGCTAACGAAAGTCTTTTGATTAAACCAAAAGATATGTCTCGTTTTGAGGACCATGAGTTGATTATTCTTGAGACAGGCCGTATGGGTGAGCCTATCAACGGTCTTCGTAAAATGTCGATTGCTCGTCACCGTTATGTGGAAATTAAGGATGGTGACTTGGTCTATATCGTAACGACTCCGTCTATCGCCAAAGAGGCGGTCATGGCGCGTGTGGAGAACATGATTTACCAAGCTGGCGGGGTTGTCAAACTGATCACTCAAAGCTTGCGTGTGTCAGGTCACGGAAATGCGCGTGATTTGCAGTTGATGATTAACCTCTTGCAACCCAAGTATCTCTTCCCAATTCAAGGAGAATACCGTGAGTTGGATGCTCATGCTAAGGCTGCTATGGCAGTAGGTATGTTGCCAGAACGCATTTTCATCCCTAAAAAGGGAACAAGCATGGCTTATGAGAATGGCGATTTTGTCCCAGCTGGCGCGGTTTCGGCAGGGGATGTCTTGATTGACGGGAATGCCATTGGTGATGTTGGTAATGTGGTTCTTCGTGACCGTAAGGTCTTGTCAGAAGATGGAATTTTCATCGTCGCAATCACCGTTAACCGTCGTGAGAAGAAAATTGTGGCCAAGGCTCGTGTTCACACGCGTGGATTTGTTTATCTCAAGAAGAGCCGTGATATTCTCCGTGAAAGTTCAGAATTGATTAATCAGACGGTAGAAGACTATCTTCAAGGAGATGACTTTGACTGGGCAGATCTTAAAGGGAAGGTTCGTGATAATCTGACCAAGTATCTCTTTGATCAAACTAAGCGTCGTCCAGCTATTTTACCAGTAGTCATGGAAGCAAAATAAGCGATGAAATAAACGGAGAGAAAGTCGAATTTCGGCTTTTTCTTATAGAAAAATAGAGGAAAAATTATGGCAGTAATGAAAATCGAGTATTACTCACAAGTTTTGGATATGGAGTGGGGAGTGAATGTCCTCTATCCTGATGCTAATCGAGTGGAAGAACCAGAGTGTAAAGATATTCCAGTCTTGTACCTCTTGCACGGGATGTCTGGTAATCATAATAGTTGGCTCAAGCGGACCAATGTAGAACGCTTGCTTCGAGGAACCAATCTCATCGTCGTCATGCCCAATACCAGCAACGGTTGGTATACCGATACCCAATATGGTTTTGACTATTACACAGCTCTAGCAGAGGAATTGCCAGAGGTTCTGAAACGCTTCTTCCCTAATATGACTAGCAAGCGTGAAAAGACCTTTATCGCTGGCCTTTCTATGGGAGGCTACGGCTGTTTCAAATTGGCTCTTGCTACAAATCGTTTTTCTCATGCGGCTAGTTTTTCAGGTGCTCTTAGCTTTCAAGATTTTTCTCCTGAGAGCCAAGATTTGGGAACACCAGCTTATTGGAGAGGTGTTTTTGGAGAGATTAAAGACTGGACAGCTAGTCCTTATTCTCTTGAAAGTCTGGCTAAAAAATCGGATAAAAAGACCAAACTTTGGGCTTGGTGTGGCGAGCAGGATTTCTTGTACGAAGCCAATAATCTAGCAGTGAAAAATCTCAAAAAATTAGGTTTTGATGTGACCTATAGCCATAGTGCTGGAACTCACGAATGGTACTACTGGGAAAAACAATTGGAACGGTTCTTAGCAACCCTACCAATCGATTTCAAATTAGAAGAGAGATTAAGCTAGTTTAGTTTGTATTACTCTTTCAATAACCATGTCTTCTATGGAATAGAAACTAAAATATGTTTTTACTAGACTTTCTAAACAAAAATAGTAGAATAGTAGTTAAATTCTATTATTGTTGGAAAGAGAGTAAGAGATGTATCGTTATCAAATTGGCATTCCCACATTAGAATATGATCAGTTTGTTAAAGAACATGAATTAGTCAATGTATTACAAAGTAGTGCTTGGGAAGAGGTTAAGTCTGATTGGCAACATGAAAAGTTTGGCGCCTACCGAGGAGATAAATTACTGGCTACAGCTAGTATTTTGATTAAAACTCTTCCTCTAGGTTATAGAATGTTTTATATCCCAAGAGGTCCTGTATTAGATTATAAGGATGCTGAACTCTTGAACTTTGTTCTTCAATCCATTAAGTCCTATGCTCGAAGCAAGAGAGCGATTTTTGTGATTTTTGACCCAAGTATTTGCCTATCGCAAAGTTCAATCAAGCATGAAAAAATAGAATATCCTGAAAATATGGCTATTATTGAAAATTTGCAAAGAATGGGAGTAAGGTGGTCAGGAAAGACCGATGGAATGGGAGATACCATTCAGCCTCGTATTCAGGCAAAAGTATACAAGGAAAATTTTACAGAAGATAAACTTTGCAAGTCAACAAAACAAGCTATTCGATCCGCTCGAAATAAGGGTGTAGAGATTCAGATTGGTAGAGATGAATTGTTAGAATCTTTCTCGTTTTTGATGAAAAAAACTGAGAAGCGAAAAGATATCCATTTGAGGAATGAAGCCTATTATAAAAAATTGTTAGATAATTTTAAGGACAAGGCCTACATTACGCTGGCTACTCTGGATATCGCTAAGCGTTTACGAGAATTAGAAGAACAGTTAGCGAAAAACTTAGCGTTGGAAGAGGCGTTTACTGAGTCGACTCGAACTTCAAAAGTAGAAGCCCAGAAGAAGGAAAAAGAGCGTTTGGTAGAAGAAAGAGATTTCTTGCAGGAATATATAGATGCAGGTCAAGCAAGAGTTCCTTTAGCGGCTACCTTGACTTTAGAATTCGGACAAACTTCTGTCAATCTATACGCAGGAATGGATGAAGATTTTAGACGATATAAAGCCCCTATTTTGACTTGGTATGAGACAGCTCAATATTCCTTTGAACGTGGCATTTTATGGCAAAATTTAGGAGGCGTCGAGAATGCTTTAGATGGTGGACTCTATCGTTTTAAAGCTAATTTTAATCCAACGATTGAAGAATACTTGGGTGAATTTACAATGCCTACCCATCCTCTCTATCCTCTGTTAAGACTTGCTCTTGATTTCCGTAAAACATTAAGAAAAAAACATAGAAAGTAAGTATATGGCACTAACTACACTCATGAAAGAAGAGTTTCAGGCTTATTCTGATCAGGTTTCTTCTCGTTCCTTTATGCAATCTGTTCAGATGGGGGACTTGTTAGAAAAAAGAGGGGCTCGAATTGTTTATCTTGCTTTGAAACAAGAAGGAGAGATTCAAGTTGCAGCTCTGGTTTATAGCTTGCCCATGCTGGGTGGTCTGCATATGGAGCTCAATTCGGGGCCGATTTATACCCAACAAGATGCTCTTCCAGTTTTTTATGCGGAGTTAAAAGAATATGCCAAGCAAAATGGTGTATTAGAGTTGCTTGTAAAACCTTATGAAACTTATCAAACTTTTGATAGTGAAGGTAATCCAATAGATGCTGAGAAAAAAAGTATTATTCAAGGTTTAACTGATTTAGGTTATCAATTTGATGGTTTAAAAACAGGTTACCCAGGTGGAGAACCGGATTGGTTATATTGTAAAGATTTGAATGAGCTAACTGAAAAGACCTTGCTTAACAGTTTTAGTAAAAAGGGGAAAGCTTTGGTGAAAAAGGCTGATACATTTGGTATTCAGTTGAAAAAATTAAATCGTGAAGAACTTTCAATTTTTAAGAATATAACAAAAGAAACCTCTGAACGTAGAGAATATAGTGATAAAAGTTTAGAATATTATGAGCACTTTTATGATTCATTTGGAGAACAAGCGGAGTTTGTAATTGCTAATCTAAATTTAGGAGAATATATACAAAATTTAATACATAAGCAAAAAGAATTATCTGAAAAAATAGCTACCTCACTACTCTTATTAGAACAATATCCAGATTCTGCACAAAAGAAAAAAGAACACAAAGAATTGGCTAGGCAGTATGAAAGCTTTGAAGTTCGAAAAGCAGAAGCACGAGAGTTGATTGAAAAATATGGAGAGAAAGATCTTGTCTTAGCAGGTAGTTTATTTATTTATATGCCTCAAGAAACGACCTATCTTTTTAGTGGTTCCTATACTGAGTTTAATAAATTTTATGCACCAGCTTTGCTTCAGAAATATGTTATGTTGGAAAGCATAAAACGTGGGATCCCTAAATACAACTTCCTAGGGATTCAAGGGATTTTTGATGGTAGTGATGGTGTTTTGCGTTTTAAACAAAATTTTAATGGCTATATTGTACGCAAAGCGGGTACTTTCCGTTACCATCCATCACCTTTAAAATACAAAGCTATTCAGTTATTCAAAAAAATATTAGGACGTTAAGATGAAAAAGCCAGTATTTAGCTTTCTTTCAGCTTGATTTAGTAAAATAGTCTTTATTTGCTAGAAAGGTGGAGAGACATGCGCTGGATTTTTTGTTTGATAGGGGCTTTCTTTTCTTTTGTGTGGCGTTTGTTTTGGCGCCTGGTTTGGATAGTTGTGCTCTTATGTGCGTTTGCTTTCGGACTTCTCTGCTATCTGAACGGGGATTTTCAAGGAGCGCTAAAGCAGGCAGAACGGTCAGTCAAGATTGGTCAACAAAGTATCGACCGATGGGAAAAAACAGGGCAACTGCCTAAGTTGAACCAGACAGATAGCCACCAGCATTCTGAAGGAAGGTGGCCACAGGCCTCTGCTCGTATTTACTTGGATCCCCAGATGGATTCACGCTTTCAAGAAGCTTATTTAGAAGCGATTCAGAATTGGAATCAAACGGGTGCTTTTAACTTTGAAATTGTCACCGAGTCCAGCAAGGCAGATATCTTGGCTACGGAGATGAATGACGGAGGTACTCCTGTGGCAGGAGAGGCGGAAAGTCAGACCAATCTCTTAACAGGACAATTCTTGTCTGTAACGGTGCGTCTGAATCATTATTATCTGTCCAATCCTGACTATGGCTATTCCTATGAGCGCGTTGTCCATACGGCAGAACATGAGTTGGGTCATGCGATTGGCTTGGACCATACAGATGAGAAGTCTGTCATGCAACCTGCGGGTTCCTTTTATGGTATCCAGGAAGAGGATGTTGCAAACCTTCGAAAAATATATGAGACTAGTGAGTAGGGAACAATCTTTCCCTACTTTTTTGCTATAATGGAATTATGAACAACTTGATTAAATCAAAACTAGAGCTCTTGCCGACCAGCCCTGGTTGTTACATTCACAAGGATAAAAACGGTACCATTATCTATGTAGGAAAGGCTAAAAATCTGCGTAACCGCGTGCGGTCCTATTTTCGTGGAAGTCATGATACCAAGACGGAAGCTCTGGTGTCTGAAATTGTAGATTTTGAATTTATTGTTACGGAGTCTAATATTGAGGCACTTCTCCTAGAAATTAATCTGATCAAGGAAAATAAGCCTAAATACAATATCATGCTCAAGGATGATAAGTCTTATCCTTTCATCAAAATCACTAATGAGCGCTATCCTCGTTTAATTATCACCCGTCAGGTCAAGAAGGACGGCGGTCTCTACTTTGGACCTTATCCAGATGTGGGGGCAGCCAATGAAATCAAGCGGCTGCTGGATCGAATTTTCCCTTTTAGAAAGTGTACCAATCCACCGTATAAGGTCTGTTTTTACTACCATATCGGCCAATGCATGGCCCACACTATCTGTAAGAAGGATGAGTCCTACTTCAAGTCTATGGCTCAGGAGGTTTCTGATTTCCTAAAAGGGCAGGATGACAAAATCATTGATGACCTCAAGGGCAAAATGGCAACGGCAGCCCAGTCTATGGAGTTTGAACGTGCGGCAGAATACCGTGACCTGATTCAGGCTATTGGAACGCTTCGAACCAAGCAACGGGTCATGGCTAAGGATCTCCAGAATCGTGATGTCTTTGGCTACTATGTGGACAAGGGTTGGATGTGTGTGCAGGTTTTCTTTGTCCGTCAGGGAAAACTCATTGAACGTGACGTCAATCTATTCCCCTACTACAATGATCCGGATGAGGATTTTCTAACCTATGTAGGACAATTCTATCAAGAAAAATCTCATCTAGTTCCCAATGAGGTGCTGATTCCGCAGGATATTGACGAAGAAGCTGTCAAGGTCTTGGTGGATACCAAGATTCTCAAACCCCAGCGTGGAGAGAAAAAGCAACTAGTCAATTTGGCTATAAAGAATGCTCGAGTCAGTCTAGAGCAGAAGTTCAATTTGTTAGAAAAATCTGTCGAAAAGACCCAAGGAGCTATTGAAAATCTAGGTCGTTTGCTCCAAATTCCCACCCCAGTTCGCATCGAGTCCTTCGATAACTCCAACATCATGGGAACTAGTCCTGTTTCAGCCATGGTGGTCTTTGTCAACGGAAAACCTAGTAAGAAGGATTACCGTAAGTATAAAATCAAGACTGTCGTCGGGCCAGACGACTATGCTAGTATGCGAGAGGTCATTCGCAGGCGCTATGGTCGAGTACAGCGTGACGGTTTGACTCCTCCAGATTTGATTGTGATTGATGGGGGACAAGGTCAAGTCAATATTGCCAAGCAAGTCATTCAAGAGGAGCTGGGCTTGGATATTCCCATTGCAGGTCTGCAAAAGAATGATAAGCACCAAACCCATGAATTGCTCTTTGGAGATCCGCTTGAGGTGGTGGAGTTATCTCGCAATTCTCAGGAATTTTTCCTCCTCCAACGTATACAAGATGAGGTCCACCGCTTTGCTATAACTTTCCATCGCCAACTGCGCTCGAAAAATTCTTTTTCATCACAACTGGATGGAATTGAAGGGCTGGGACCTAAACGCAAGCAGAATCTCATGAAGCATTTCAAGTCTCTAACAAAAATCAAGGAAGCCAGTGTGGATGAGATTGTCGATGTTGGAGTACCTAGAGCTGTTGCAGAGGCTGTGCAGAGGAAGTTGAACCCGCAGGAAGCAGTGGAATTAGCTCAAGTGGCGGAAGAAAGAGTAGATTACCAAACGGAAGGAAACCACAATGAAACATAAAATCGCAATTTTATCAGATATTCATGGAAATGCGACGGCTTTAGAAGCAGTGATTGCAGATGCTAAAAATCAAGGAGTCAGTGAATACTGGCTTCTGGGAGATATTTTTCTTCCCGGTCCAGGTGCAAGTGACTTGGTAGCCCTGCTAAAGGACCTTCCTATCACAGCCAGTGTTCGAGGCAATTGGGATGATTGTGTCCTTGAGGCCTTGGATGGTGAATATGGTTTGGAACATCCACAAGAAATCCAGTCAATGCGAATGACCCAGTTTTTGATGGAGCGAATGGATCCTGCAACGATTGTCTGGTTACGAAGCTTGCCTTTGCTGGAAAAGAAAGAGGTTGCTGGGTTGCGCTTTTCTATCTCTCATAATTTACCTGACAAAAATTATGGGGGTGACTTGTTGGTTGGGAATGATACAGAAAAATTTGACCAACTGCTAGATGAGGAAACGGACGTGGCAGTCTATGGTCATGTCCACAAGCAGTTGCTTCGTTACGGCAGTCAAGGGCAACAAATCATCAATCCAGGGTCGATTGGCATGCCCTATTTTAATTGGGAGGCGTTAAAAAATCACCGTGCCCAGTATGCCGTGATAGAAGTTGAAGATGGGGAATTGGTAAATATCCTATTTCGTAAAGTCGCTTATGACTATGAAGCGGAGTTGGAGTTGGCCAAATTCAAGGGGCTTCCTTTTATCGAAATGTATGAAGAGCTACGACGAGAAGACAACTATCAGGGGCACAATCTGAAACTCTTAGCCAATTTAATAGAAAAGCATGGGTATGTAGAGGATGTGAAGAATTTCTTGGAGGCTATAAAGTCAGAATATAAGATGGACTAGTTTCTTTAAGCAGCTGAAAATTAATTGGAACTGGATGAGGGGATTCCTGATTTAAATGGTTTTCTTCATTCGGTTGCTTATCCTTGTTCCAGTTTGTTTCTACGAAAAATCTCTGCAAGCTCTTTCAAATTATGGTAGAATGGAAGCAGTAGAATTAGAAAAGGAAATCGATTATGAAATTTCTTGAATTAAATAAAAAACGTCATGCGACTAAGCATTTCACTGATAAGCCAGTTGATCCTAAGGATGTGCGTACGGCTATCGAAATTGCAACCTTGGCACCAAGTGCCCACAACAGCCAGCCTTGGAAATTTGTGGTGGTACGTGAGAAAAATGCCGAACTAGCAAAATTGGCTTACGGTTCAAACTATGAACAGGTATCATCAGCGCCTGTAACTATTGCCTTGTTTACAGACACAGATTTGGCTAAACGTGCTCGTAAGATTGCCCGAGTTGGTGGTGCTAACAATTTCTCAGAAGAGCAACTTCAATATTTTATGAAGAATTTGCCTGCTGAATTTGCCCGCTACAATGAACAACAAGTCAGCGACTACCTAGCTCTCAATGCAGGTTTGGTTGCTATGAACTTGGTTTTGGCTCTTACAGACCAAGGAATCGGATCAAATTTGATCCTTGGATTTGACAAATCAAAAGTCAATGAGGTTTTGGAAATTGAAGACCGTTTCCGCCCAGAACTTTTGATTACAGTGGGTTACACAGACGAAAAATTGGAACCAAGCTACCGCTTGCCAGTAGATGAAATCATCGAGAAAAGATAGGAAGAAGAAAAAAATGACAGCAATTGATTTTACAGCAGAAGTAGAAAAACGCAAAGAAGCCCTCTTGGCTGACTTGTTTAGCCTTTTGGAAATCAACTCAGAACGTGATGATAGCAAGGTTGATGCTGAGCATCCATTTGGACCTGGGCCGGTAAAAGCCTTGGAAAAATTCCTTGAAATCGCAGACCGCGATGGCTACCCAACTAAAAATGTTGATAACTACGCAGGACATTTTGAGTTTGGTGATGGCGAAGAAGTTCTCGGAATCTTTGCCCACATGGACGTGGTGCCAGCTGGTAGCGGTTGGGACACAGACCCTTACACACCAACTATCAAAGATGGTCGTCTCTATGCGCGTGGGGCTTCAGATGACAAGGGACCTACAACAGCTTGTTACTATGGTTTGAAAATCATCAAAGAATTGGGACTTCCAACTTCTAAGAAAGTTCGTTTCATCGTTGGAACAGATGAAGAATCAGGTTGGGCAGACATGGACTACTATTTCGAGCACGTAGGACTTGCAAAACCAGACTTTGGTTTCTCTCCAGACGCTGAATTCCCTATCATCAATGGTGAAAAAGGAAATATCACGGAATACCTCCACTTTGCAGGTGAAAATGCGGGTGCTGCCCGTCTTCACAGCTTTACAGGTGGTTTGCGTGAAAACATGGTACCAGAATCAGCAACAGCAGTCGTTTCAGGTGATTTGGCTGACTTGCAAGGGAAACTAGATACTTTTGTTGCAGAACACAAACTCAGAGGAGAAATTCAAGAAGAAAACGGTCAGTACAAGGTTACCATCATTGGTAAATCAGCGCATGGTGCTATGCCTGCTTCAGGTGTCAATGGTGCGACTTACCTAGCCCTCTTCCTTAGCCAGTTTGACTTTGCTGGTCCAGCCAAAGACTACCTTGACATCGCTGGTAAGATTCTCTTGAATGATCATGAGGGTGAAAGTCTCAAGATTGCCCATGTGGATGAAAAGATGGGTGCCCTTTCTATGAATGCTGGCGTCTTCCGCTTTGATGAAACAAGCGCTGATAATACCATTGCCCTTAATATCCGCTATCCAAAAGGAACAAGCCCAGAGCAAATCAAGTCAATCCTTGAAAACTTGCCAGTTGCTTCTGTTAGCCTTTCTGAACACGGTCACACGCCTCACTATGTGCCAATGGAAGATCCACTTGTCCAAACCTTGTTGAATGTCTATGAAAAACAAACTGGTCTTAAAGGTCACGAGCAAGTCATCGGTGGTGGAACCTTTGGTCGTTTGCTAGAACGCGGTGTTGCCTACGGTGCTATGTTCCCAGACTCAATTGACACCATGCACCAAGCTAATGAATTTATCGCCTTGGATGATCTCTTCCGAGCAGCAGCAATCTATGCCGAAGCTATTTACGAATTGATCAAATAAAACGATAGAAGTCTGAGATTGTATGCTTGGACTTCTTTTTGGAGGGAGAGTAGATGTCTCAAATTGAAAAAATCAAGCAGGCTATTATGGCAGATCCGCAGAATGCTACCTATACAGAGCGTGGCATTGAGCCTCTCTTTGCAGCACCAAAGACTGCTCGCATCAATATCATCGGTCAGGCACCGGGGCTTAAAACCCAAGAAGCAGGACTTTATTGGAAAGATAAGAGTGGTGACCGCCTGAGAGACTGGCTAGGTGTGGATGAAGATACCTTTTACAATTCAGGATATTTTGCTGTTCTGCCTATGGATTTCTACTTTCCAGGACATGGCAAGTCAGGAGACTTACCACCGAGAGCAGATTTTGCAGAAAAATGGCATCCACAGCTCTTGCAAGAATTACCAGATATCCAATTGACCCTCTTGATTGGCCAATATGCCCAAGCCTACTATTTACAGGAGAAAGTCAGTGGCAAAGTGACAGAACGGGTAAAACATTACCAGAACTACTTGCCAACCTATTTTCCACTAGTTCACCCCTCGCCGCGAAATCAAATCTGGATGGCCAAAAATCCTTGGTTTGAGTCAGAAGTGGTGCCAGATTTGAAAAAAAGAATTAAAACTATTTTATAGTCAATGAAAATCAAAGAGCAAACTAGGAAGCTAGCCGCAGGCTGTACTTGAGTACGGTAAGGCGACGCTGACGTGGTTTGAATTTGATTTTCGAAGAGTATTAGGAGAAAAAGAATGAAAGAAATTTCCTTTGACGCATTTTACCAGCTTTACCAAAATGACCAACTTTCTCTAGTGGACGTGAGAGAAGTGGATGAGTTTGAAGCTCTTCATTTAGAAGGTGCTCAGAATCTTCCTCTGAGTCAATTAGCTGATACTTATGATCAATTGGACAAGGATCAGTTACATTATGTTATTTGTAAATCTGGAATGAGATCGGCGCGTGCTTGCCAATTCCTATCAGAACAAGGTTATGAGGTTATCAATGTCCAAGGTGGCATGATGGCCTTTGAAGAACTATAATACTCAATGAAAATCAAAGAGCAAACTAGGAAGCTAGCCGCAGGCTGTACTTGAGTACGGCAAGGTGAAGCTGACGTGGTTTGAAGAGATTTTCGAAGAGTATAAACATTAGAATTTTCTCCTACTTGGTGTGGACTGGGTAGGGGATTTTATTTTTAGATAATTCTCATTTTTAAGAATCTTGAAAACATTCAATATTTACTTCGTGAAGCTTTTTTCATACTCCTATTCATGATATACTAGGTCAGTATTTTATAAATATGAAGGAGATTTTCATGGCTAAAAAAGGTGCCCTAACAGGTTTACTCCTGTTTGGAATATTTTTTGGTGCGGGGAACTTGATTTTTCCGCCTTCTCTAGGTGCTCTATCTGGAGAACATTTTCTTCCTGCCATCGCAGGTTTTGTCTTTTCAGGTGTCGGTATCGCCGTCTTGACTCTTATTATTGGAACGCTAAATCCTAAAGGATATATCTACGAGATTTCAACAAAGATAGCGCCTTGGTTTGCGACTCTTTACCTCTCAGTTCTTTACTTGTCAATCGGTCCATTCTTTGCTATCCCACGTACTGCTACAACAGCTTACGAAGTAGGGATTAGTCCTCTTTTGTCGGATGCAAATAAAGGTCTTGGTTTGATTGTCTTTACAGTTCTGTATTTTGCAGCAGCCTATTTGATTTCGCTTAATCCATCAAAAATTTTGGACCGTATCGGCCGTATTTTAACTCCAGTCTTTGCGATTTTGATTGTTATCTTGGTTGTTCTGGGAGCTTTCAAATACGGTGGAACCAGTCCTCAAGTTGCTTCAACTGCTTATCAAGCTTCTGCCTTTGGTACAGGTTTCCTAGAAGGTTACAATACCTTGGACGCCCTTGCCTCAGTTGCCTTTAGCGTAATCGCAGTTCAAACCTTGAAACAACTTGGATTTTCAAGTAAGAAAGAATACATTTCAACTATTTGGGTTGTTGGTATCGTTGTTGCCCTTGCCTTCAGCGCTCTTTACATCGGTTTAGGTTTCCTTGGAAATCATTTCCCAGTACCAGCTGAAGCGATGAAGGGTGGAACGCCAGGTGTTTACATCTTGTCACAAGCGACTCAAGAAATCTTTGGCTCAACAGCTCAACTCTTCCTTGCAGCTATGGTTACCGTAACCTGCTTCACAACAACGGTTGGTTTGATTGTGTCTACAGCTGAGTTCTTTAATGAGCGCTTCCCACAAATCAGCTACAAGGTTTATGCGACAGCCTTTACCTTGATTGGATTTGCCATTGCTAATTTGGGTCTTGATGCGATTATCAAGTACTCCATTCCAGTATTGGTTATCTTGTACCCAATCACGATTGCTATCGTTATGATTGTCATTGTCAACAAATTTGTGGCTCTTTCAAAACCAGGTATGCAGTTGACAATTGCTATTGTTACAGCTATTGCCATTGCAAGCGTACTAGGAAGCTCGTTTAAGGTTGAGTTTCTTGCGAATCTTGTCAACGCTCTTCCTTTTGCTAAGGCATCACTCCCATGGTTGGTACCAGCCATTGTCGGAATCTTGCTCTCATTGGTTCTACCAAACAAGCAAGAAAGCGATGTTTTTGAAATGGAATAATCACTAAAATCACTTTTGTAGCCAAGTCTGCAGGAGTGATTTTCTTTTTTTATCCGATGATAAATGTGTTATAATAGGTAGCAAAAGAGGTGAAGAAATGAATCAAACAGTAGAATATATCAAAGAACTGACAGCTATTGCATCGCCAACGGGCTTCACTCGTGAGATTGCGGACTATTTAGTCAAGACTCTAGAAGGTTTTGGTTACCAGCCGGTTCGCACAGCCAAGGGCGGTGTCAATGTGACCATCAAAGGTCAAAATGATGAAGAGCACCGCTATGTGACTGCCCATGTGGATACGTTGGGTGCTATTGTCCGTGCTGTCAAACCAGACGGCCGTCTCAAAATGGACCGTATCGGTGGTTTCCCTTGGAACATGATTGAAGGAGAAAACTGTACTGTTCACGTAGCTAGCACAGGTGAAAAAGTATCAGGAACCATCCTCATCCACCAAACTTCTTGCCATGTCTATAAGGATGCAGGAACTGCAGAACGCACTCAGGACAATATGGAAGTGCGTTTGGATGCAAAAGTGACCAATGAAAAAGAAACTCGTGCTCTTGGTATTGAGGTCGGTGATTTTATCAGCTTTGATCCACGAACCGTCGTGACAGAGACAGGTTTTATCAAGTCTCGTCATTTGGACGATAAGGTCAGTGCAGCGATTTTGCTTAATCTGCTTCGTATTTATAAGGAAGAGAAGATTGAATTGCCCGTAACAACCCATTTTGCTTTTTCAGTCTTTGAAGAAGTGGGCCACGGTGCTAATTCTAATATCCCTGCTCAGGTAGTAGAATATCTGGCTGTGGATATGGGAGCTATGGGAGATGACCAGCAAACTGACGAATATACAGTGTCTATCTGTGTCAAGGATGCTTCTGGACCTTATCACTATGACTTCCGTCAACACTTGGTTGCCTTGGCGAAAGAACAAGACATTCCATTTAAGTTGGATATCTATCCATTTTATGGTTCGGACGCTTCAGCGGCTATGTCTGCAGGGGCTGAGGTTAAACACGCTCTACTTGGTGCTGGTATCGAGTCTAGCCACTCATATGAGCGCACTCATATTGACTCGGTGGTTGCAACGGAACGTATGGTTGATGCTTATCTTAAGAGCGCATTGGTAGACTAATATGTGTTTGATTTGCCAGAGAATTGAGCTCATCAAGAAGGGAGAAAGTCCCTATTTTGTCAAAGAGTTGGAAACAGGCTATCTTGTGGTTGGAGACCACCAGTATTTTGCAGGCTATAGTCTCTTTCTAGCCAAGGAACATGTCACCGAATTGCACCATTTGAAAAAGGAGACAAGACTCCATTTTCTAGAAGAAATGAGTTTAGTCCAAGAGGCAGTTGCCAAGGCCTTTGCTGCTGAGAAAATGAATATCGAACTGCTAGGAAATGGCGATGCCCATCTTCATTGGCATCTGTTTCCTAGACGAAGAGGTGATTTGAATGGACACGGTCTTAAGGGACGTGGTCCAGTCTGGTGGGTTCCTTTTGAAGAAATGACAGCAGAAACCTGCCAAGCAAAACCGGATGAGATTAAAAGATTAGTCAAACGTTTATCGTTAGAAGTAGATAAATTATTAGAAATAAAGGAGTAGAAATGAAAAAAAGATACCTTATCTTGACAGCTTTGCTAGCCTTGAGTCTAGCAGCTTGTTCACAAGAAAAAGCAAAAAATGAAGATGGCGCAGCTAAGACAGAACAAACAGCCAAAGCTGATGGAACAGTCGGAAATAAGTCTCAAGAAGCTGCCCAGAAAAAAGCAGAAGTGGTTAACAAAGGAGACTACTACAGCATCCAAGGGAAATACGATGAAATCATCATAGCCAATAAACACTATCCATTGTCAAAAGACTACAATCCAGGGGAAAATCCAACAGCCAAGGCTGAGTTGGTCAAACTCATCAAAGCGATGCAAGAGGCAGGTTTCCCGATTAGCGATCATTACAGTGGTTTTAGAAGTTATGAAACTCAGACCAAACTCTATCAAGATTATGTCAACCAAGATGGGAAGGCAGCAGCTGACCGTTACTCTGCTCGACCTGGCTATAGTGAACACCAGACAGGTTTAGCCTTTGATGTGATTGGGACAAATGGTGATTTGGTGACAGAAGAAAAAGCGGCCCAATGGCTCTTGGACCATGCGGCTGATTATGGTTTTGTTGTCCGTTATCTCAAAGGCAAGGAAAAGGAAACAGGCTATATGGCTGAGGAATGGCACCTTCGTTATGTCGGAAAAGAAGCTAAAGCAATTGCTGAGAGTGGTCTCAGTTTGGAAGAATACTATGGCTTTGAAGGCGGAGATTACGTCGATTAAAAAATAAACTTTTCTCTTGCAATTCTAGATAAATAGTGTATAATAGATGGGTATGTGTAAAGCATACTTGTGGGAGGTAAAAATCTCTAATTACCGCCAAAACCACAAAGGAGGATTTAAAAATGGCTAAAAAAGTCGAAAAACTTGTAAAATTGCAAATCCCTGCTGGTAAAGCTACACCAGCTCCACCGGTTGGACCTGCTCTTGGTCAAGCTGGTATCAACATCATGGGATTCACAAAAGAGTTCAACGCTCGTACAGCTGACCAAGCTGGTATGATCATTCCAGTTGTTATCTCAGTTTACGAAGATAAATCATTTACTTTCATCACTAAAACACCACCAGCTGCTGTTCTTTTAAAAAAAGCTGCAGGTGTTGAAAAAGGATCAGGTACACCTAACAAAACTAAAGTTGCTACAGTTACTCGTGCACAAGTACAAGAAATTGCAGAAACTAAGATGCCAGATTTGAACGCAGCAAACGTAGAGTCTGCAATGCGTATGATCGAAGGTACTGCTCGTTCTATGGGATTCACTGTTGTTGACTAATTAATAACACAGTAGAAAATCTCACAGCAGTCTATTAGTTGCTTTTCATACTAGGCAAGTGACTGAAGCTTGTACTTGGGTACAGCAAGGGAGCTTAAGGCCGTAGGAAGAGAAAAATAATAGACTGAAAACCCGCAAGACTTCATCATTTCGAGGAGTGACGTGGGAGATGAAAATCGATTGAACCACTTACAAGGAGAATAGAAAATGGCTAAAAAAAGCAAACAACTTCGTGCTGCTCTTGAGAAAATCGACAGCACAAAAGCATACAGCGTAGAAGAAGCTGTAGCACTTGCAAAAGAAACTAACTTTGCAAAATTTGACGCAACTGTAGAAGTTGCTTACAACTTGAACATCGACGTTAAAAAAGCTGACCAACAAATCCGTGGAGCAATGGTATTGCCAAACGGTACTGGTAAAACTTCACGCGTTCTTGTTTTCGCACGTGGTGCAAAAGCTGAAGAAGCAAAAGCTGCTGGTGCAGACTTTGTTGGTGAAGATGACCTTGTTGCTAAAATCAACGACGGTTGGTTGGACTTCGACGTAGTTATCGCTACACCTGACATGATGGCTCTAGTTGGACGTCTTGGACGTGTCCTTGGACCACGTAACTTGATGCCAAACCCTAAAACTGGTACTGTAACAATGGATGTTGCTAAAGCAGTTGAAGAGTCTAAAGGTGGTAAAATCACTTACCGTGCTGACCGTGCAGGTAACGTTCAAGCAATCATCGGTAAAGTATCATTTGAAGCTGAAAAATTGGTTGAAAACTTCAAAGCTTTCAACGAAACAATCCAAAAAGCAAAACCAGCTACAGCTAAAGGAACTTACGTAACAAACTTGACTATCACAACTACTCAAGGTGTTGGTATCAAAGTTGACGTAAACTCACTTTAATCAGTAGTTTATATCAGAGAACGAGTACGAAAGTGCTCGTCTTTTTGTCTTTAGTTTTATTTTGTGATATCCCAGGATACCGCTTCGTAGAGACTAAGAAACTTCCAAATGGCGATGTAGAACACGTTTATGAGAAAGTTAAGACAAGTCATAAGGATAAAGACGGAAACGAAATTCCAAACTATCCAACAGAAGACGGTGACCAATCTAAGAAAGATATTCCAGATTACCGCTTCGTAAAAACTAAGAAACTTATAAATGGCGACATCGAACATGTCTACGAAAAAGTAACACCACCAGCTCCAACACCTTCACCTGTTCCTCAACCAAACCCAGGTAATCAAAATACAACTACTTGGACTGATGAGAATGGAAATCCATTGAAACCAACTGAGCCAGGTTCTAAAGAACCAGGAACAATTTCAGGTTACGAATATGTGAAGACTGTGACAGATCCAAATGGAAATATCAGACATATCTTCAGAAAAGTTCAAACACCAACTTCAGTTGAAGCAAGTCAACCAGTACAACCAGTTTCTCCACAAGAGCCAACAAGCCCTGAGAAACCAGTAACTCCAGACATGCCAGTAGTACCTTAGCAACCAAAATAACCAGCAACACCTAAATATGTTGAAGGTCAAAAAGAGTTGCCAAATACTGGAACAAAAGATAATGCAAGCCTAGCAGCACTTGGACTTCTCGGAGTATTGAGCGGATTTAGTCTTGTATCTAGCAAGAAGAAGGAAGATTAATTAAAATCTTTCTGATGAAAGAATATAGTAGAAAACCAATGATGTAAAAGTCATTGGTTTTTGAAATTTCCAAATATTTTCTGAGAATAGCCTTGCTAATAATCGATAAAAAATAGTAAAAATTTATCTTCGTATTACTAAAAAGAGAATAAACACTTAAAATATAAAAATATATTTATTATTATAAAGAAGAAAATAAGTTTGAAATGTGAAATTTACTTACTATAGAGCAAATTTTTAGTCGAATTGCTTGCTTATAATATAAGAGTGTGATATCATTAAAATGTATCTAAAGTACGAATATTCGACATAAAAAAACATTGTTATGTTAAATGTTTAAAAAGGCCGAATTTTTTGTGCATAAGTACATTAAAAATGAAATAAATTATAAGGAGGTTGTGGGTCTCATGCAAGGCAAACAACAACAAGATTTTCGAACGGAAAAGTACATTCGTTACGGTATTCGTAAGTATAGCTTTGGAGCGGCATCAGTAGCGATTGCAGCTGGTTTGATGTTCCTAGGTAACGGTGCGGTATCAGCAACTGAAGTACAATCAGCTGAAACAGCTATTTCAACACCTGCTCCTAGTCAAGATGATAAGGAGAAGGAAAAGGCCGAGCTTAAAGCTGAAACAGTAGAAACTGTAAAACCTGAAGTGAAAGCAGAAGAGGATAAGAAAGTAAACAAGGCTATCCTTGAAGCAAGTGTTGCAACTTTAGAGTCTAAACTTTCAACTGCTAAATATGCAGATGCTACAGTAGTAAGTTCAGCTAAGGAAGTATTGGCAACAGCTAAAGCAACTCTTGCCAAAGCAGATGCTAGCCAAGCAGATGTAGATGCACAAGCAGAAACTGTATCAGCATTGAGCACAGTTGTAACTGAGTCAAATACTGCTGGTTTCGATAAGAAACAAGCGGCTGAAAAAGAAGCTGCGAAAGCAGAAGCAGAAAAAACTGCAACTCCAGCTGAAAAAGCTCTTTCAGTAGCAACAACAACTCTTACACAAGTATCATCAGAAGCTGAAGTAACCAACAAATTAGCTGAGACTGAACTTGCTAAGGCAGACGTTAAAGAAGAAAACAAGGCAGCAGTTACAGCAGCAGTAGCTAAAAACCAAACAGTTCTTGCTGAAACGAAAACACTTTTAGCTGATAAGAGTGTTACAAAAGAGCAAGTAGATGCTCAATTGGAGCGTCTGAACGAGTCTATTCTTGCAGTATATAATGAATTAAAAAATGCAGGAATTGGTCGCGATGGTAAATTTGCTGTTAACCTAGATGAAGTACAAACAACAGGTCTTAAAGATGCCTCTACTGAAACAGGTACAAAATGGTTAGAAGATCACGGTTATTCTTCTTTAGCTGATGTTCCTATAAAAACTGATAAAAAAGAAATTGCCAAGTTAAATGATCAAATCCAATGGTTAGACTTTGGTGATAATGCTGCTTGGGAAAACCGCGAAGCAAACGGACAACTAAAAGTTGGATCAGTCTATACTAAAGAATTGATTCCAGGCTATATCGTTAAATTAACTGTTAAAGAATTAAAACCGTTTGAATCAACTGAAGTATATAAAAATCGTGTAGCAGGTACTGAACACGCAGCTTCTTATGATCCGAACAAGGAAAATAAATTTAACCAACCAACTGGAATAGGTGGTTCAGCGCAAACAAGATATACAAACATTAAAGCGAGTGGTATCGACACCGGAAGTGCTAAAACTACGATTGCAGGTACTAAAGCGGATGGTAAACCTGGAGACGGTCAAGCAGCAGGTGTGCTTTTCTCTGTTTCAGCAACATATAATGGAAAACCAGTTAAACCAGGTATCGTAATGGCATCTGGTGAAGATATCAGTGCAGGTTCATTAGAAGCTGAAATTTATACTACCAATGGTACACCTTGGGAACTTGCAGGTGTGCTAGGGAATGATAAACAAAACAAGCCATATAAACCTGTCACTGAGTTTAAAGGATTTAATACAAATGTTCCTATTACAAATTGGAATACACCAGAATTTGAAAAAGCTTTGAAAGCAGGAGTTTTCTCTACTAAAGATGCTGCAACTGCAGGCTTGGGCTCTCAAGTATTTGGTGCGTATTCAAATGGTGGAAACTATGCTAACCCTATCGTATCTACTGCTAATGTAAGTGAAGTTGGACTATATATCATGGCTGGTGGTCAACAATCATCTATGATTGGGGTCAAGTTCTCTGACTTTGGTGATCTTCCAGAGTCTTATGGTGTTGCTGAACACTATTTAAGAACACAAACTGTTGATTATATAACTAAAGCAACTAAACAAATCCAACAACCATACTTAGGTAAAGTAAAAGCTGATATCGACTCAGCTCCAGGTACTCGTGTAATTGGTGTTGACTCAGATGATGATAAAGAGACTGCCGATGAAGGTGTAGATCAACTTATTGCTCCAGACAATGTACATATCAACAAAGATACAGGTCGTCCAGAAGTTCAATTAGTTAGAGGTCCGGATAACACTTATAAAATTAAAGTTCGTGCTTCAGCTAACGGAAATGAAAAATTTGATGGTACTGTAGAACCAGCTTATGTTCGTGGATTTATCGATTTCAATGGTAATGGTAAATTCGATAAAGGTGAAGAATCTAATATTGCGGAAGTAAATGGAAATGATCAAACAGTAGAATTAACATTTACAAATACTCAAGTAGTTGATACTACTAAAAATGTTGTAAACTTCCGTGTGCGTATTGCTACAGAAGAATCTCAAGTAGAAAAACCAATCGGTATTGCTTACTCAGGGGAAGTAGAAGATAACCAAATTCAAGTAATTCACCCACCACGTGGAGATAAAGAAGAAACTACTGGGAAACAAGGTGAAACTCAATCAGTTGGTATCGAGTTCAGAACACGTCCATTAGGTGACGATGCATCTGACTTAGGTTCTAACAACGGTAAAACTACCTTCAACTCATACGGTAAAATTCAGTATACTGAACAAAGCAATGTAATCAGCGCTGAAACTACTAAGAAAGCTCAAGGTGGCGTTAAAATTGTTGATCGTGACAACCTAGTTGATACTCTTAAAGTTCCAGGTCAAGGTACATACACAGTGCTAGAAGATAAAGTGATCTTCACTCCAGAAGCTAACTTTGTAGGTAAAGCTGATGGTATTGCACTACGAGCAGTGGACTCAAATGGTGAATCTACTGGATGGACTGCATTAACAGCTCAAAACGGTCTTGAAAACATCAATGATGGTACACATTCAACGACTACAAAAACTATGGATGCTGTTTATATTCCAACAGTTACTCCAAAAGAAATCACAGCAGACCCAGAAACATCAACTGATGTTCAAGGTAAAGCACAGAAGAAAACACCAACATTTACAGCAGGTGCAGATACAGAGAATCCAACACCAGTAACTCCAAGTGCTACTTCCCCAGCTAAATTAATAGATCCAGCAACAAGAAAAGTAACTGATGCAACATCTGTAACCGTAGAAGGACAAGGAACTTACACAATCAATCCAACAACAGGAGAAGTAACATTCCAACCACTTCCAACATTTACAGGAACTGCAACTGGAGTAGGTGTATCCCTAACAGCACAAGTAGGTCAAGATAAAGACGGCAATCCTGTAACAGCTACAGCTACTACCACTTATACACCAACAGTAACAGCTGTAACACCAACAGCAGATCCAGCTACTTCAACTGGTATTCAAGGTGAAACACAAAAAGGAATACCAACATTTACAGAAGGAAATGCAGAAGTACCAATTAAAGAAAACTCACATAAACTTCTAGATAAAGAAGGAAATGAAGTTCCAGCAGGACAAACAACTCCAGCATACGCTGAAGATGGAGTAACTCCAGTAGGTACTTACTCAATCGACCCAGCAACAGGAGAAGTAACATTTACACCAACAGACAAATCTTACACTGGTAAAGTTACACCAGCTAAGGTTCAAGCAGAAGATAAGAATGGAACAAAAGTTTCAACAACTTACACTCCAAACATCGTAGGCGTAACGCCAACAGCAACTCCAGATGAATCAACAGGAGTTCAAGGTGAAACTCAAGAAGGAACAGTTTCATTTGCACCAGGTGAAACAACAATTGGTGGTGAGAAGAAATCAGTTCCAATCAAAGCAAACTCAGCTAAATTGTTGAATGCAGATGGCTCAGAAGCAACTGGACCAGTAGATGCATTGGATGAGAAAGGTAACAAGGTTGGAGAATACACAATTGATCCAGCTACTAACAAAGTAATCTTCACACCAACTGATAAGACTTATGTTGGTAAAGTTCAACCTGCTAAAGTACAAGCTGAAGATGAAAATGGAACAAAAGTACAAACTACTTACACACCAACAATCGTAGGCGTAACCCCAACAGCAGAACCAGCTGAAACAACAGATGTACAAGGTGTTGAACAATCTAAAGAAGTAACATTCAAACCTGGTAAAGCAACTGTTAACGGTGTTGAAAAAGAAGTACCACTTAAAACTGATTCATTTACACTATTAGATGAAGATGGACAGCCAGCTACATCAGTACCAGCTAAAAACCCAGCGGGAGACGTTATCGGTACTTACACACTTAAAGTTGTAGACGGTAAAGTAACTGCAGTATTTACACCAACTGATAAAACATATGCAGGAGAAGTTGAACCAGTTACTATCCAAGCTAAAGATACAAATGGAACTCCAGTAACGACAACTTATACTCCAAACATCACTCCGGTAGAACCAACAGGAACACCAACAACATCTGAAGGTGTACAAGGACAACCTCAAGAAGGAACTCCAACATTCACTCAAGGTGACGATAAAGTTCCTATGAAGATTGATAATGAGCAACCAGCGAAATTGATTAATCCAGATACTGGAAACCCAACTGATGAAACAACAATTCCGGCAAAAGATGATAAAGGAAACACAGTTGGTACATACACTATCGAACCAACAACAGGTAAAGTAACATTCACACCAAACAAAGACTTTGTAGGTACTCCAGTACCAGCGACAGTTCAAGCGAAAGATGCGAATGGAACACCAACAACAGCTACATACACCCCAACAGTAACACCAGTAGTTCCAACAGCAGAACCAGCTGAAACAACAGACATCCAAGGTAAAGAACAAACTGGCAAACCAACATTCACACCAGGGGCTGATGAAGTACCAATGGATGATGATACTCCAGCGACATTCGAAGACGGTTCAAAAGAAAAAGTAATTCCAGGCGAAGGAACATACACAATAGCTCCAGACGGAACAGTAACCTTCACACCAGAGAAGAACTTCACAGGTAAAGGAACAGGCGTAACCGTTAAACGTGTAGATAAGAATGGTACACCAGTAACAGCTAAATACACACCAACAGTAGCACCAGTAACACCAACAGGAACAGACGCTGTAACAGAAGATGTTCAAGGTTCAACTCAAACAGGTAAACCAGTATTCACACCAGGTAAAACAACAGTTAACGGTGAAGAAAAAACTGTAGAATTATCTGATAAACCAGCTAAATTGGTAGATCCGAAAACAGGTGATCCTGTTGATTCAGTAACTATTGAAGGTGAAGGAACATACGAAGTAGCACCTGACGGAACAGTTACATTTACACCAGAGAAGAACTTCACAGGTAAAGGAACAGGTATCACAGTTCAACGTGAAGATAAGAATGGAACACCAGTTAAAGCCACTTACACACCAGTTGTGAAACCAGCAACACCAACAAGTTCAGATGTTATCACTACAAATGTTCAAGGTGCTACTCAATCAGGAACACCAACATTTGAAGGTGGAAAAGTAACAGTTAACGGTGAAGAAAAAACTGTTGAAATCGACGAAACAGTTAAACCAACATTTGACGATGGTACAACTGAGAAGAAAGTACCAGGTGAAGGAACATATACGATCGATGAGAACGGCACAGTAACCTTTACCCCAGAGAAAACATTCACTGGTCAAGCAACAGGTGTAACTGTTAAACGTGTAGATAAGAATGGCACACCGGTAACAGCTAAGTACACTCCAGTAGTTGTTCCAGTAACGCCAACTTCAAAAGACACTGAATCAGAAGGTCCAAAAGGACAACCTCAATCAGGAACACCAACATTTGAAGGTGGAAAAGTTACAATCAACGGTAAGGAAGTTCCAGTTGAAATCGATGAAACTGTTAAACCAACATTTGACGATGGCACAACTGAGAAGAAAGTACCAGGTGAAGGAACATACACAATCGATGAAAACGGTAAAGTAACCTTCACACCAGACCCTGACTTCGTAGGTAAAGCAACAGGTGTAACAGTTAAACGTGTAGACAAGAACGGCACACCAGTAACAGCTACTTACACACCAACAGTTCGTCCTGATACTTCATTTGTTGATAAAGATGGTAACCCACTTTCACCAACAGAAGATGGAACTAAACCAACTAAAGATATCCCAGGATACAAGATTGTTAAGACTGAAGTGGATGAAAAAGGAAATACAAAACACATCTACGAAAAAGTCACAACTTCATTCAAGGATAAAGAAGGAAACGTAATTCCAAACTATCCAACAGAGGATGGCGAACAACCTAAGAAAGATATCCCAGGCTACCGCTTCGTAGAGACTAAGAAACTTCCAAATGGAGACACAGAACACGTCTACGAAAAAGTTAAGACATCATTCAAGGATAAAGAAGGAAATGAGATTCCAGAAAATCCAAGTGAAGATGGCGACCAACCTAAGAAAGATATTCCAGGCTACCGCTTCGTAGAGACTAAGAAACTTCCAAATGGAGATACAGAGCACGTCTACGAAAAAATTAAGACATCATTCAAGGATAAAGAAGGAAATGAGATTCCAGGAAATCCAAGTGAAGATGGCGACCAACCTAAGAAAGATATTCCAGGTTACCGCTTCGTAGAGACTAAGAAACTTCCAAATGGAGATACAGAACACGTCTACGAAAAAGTTAAGACATCATTCAAGGATAAAGAAGGAAATGAGATTCCAGGAAATCCAAGTGAAGATGGCGACCAACCTAAGAAAGATATTCCAGGTTACCGCTTCGTAGAAACTAAGAAACTTCCAAATGGAGATACAGAGCACGTCTACGAAAAAGTTAAGACATCATTCAAGGATAAAGACGGAAACGAGATTCCAGGAAATCCAAGTGAAGATGGCGACCAACCTAAGAAAGATATCCCAGGTTACCGCTTCGTAGAGACTAAGAAACTTCCAAATGGCGATGTAGAACACGTTTATGAGAAAGTTTCAACACCACTTATTCCTCAAACAGAGCCATATAATCCAACACCAACACCAGTTACAGAAAAAGTATTAACAACTTATGTAGATGAAAATGGTGAATTGATTATTCCAAATGAAAATGGATCACATCCAGGTAAGTCATTAGAAGGTTATGAGTTAGTTCGTACAGAAACAGATGCTAATGGAAATGTTCGTAATGTTTACCGTAAGATTCAATCTCAAAAACCAGTACAACCAGTTGAGCCAGCTACTCCAGCAATGCCTGAACAGCCAGCTAAACCTCAAGTACCGGCTACTCCAGCACAACCAGTACCAGCAACAGCAGTAAAAGAAGCTGAAGCTAAGCGTGAATTGCCAAATACTGGTACAGAAGACCATGCTAACCTTGTAGCACTTGGACTTCTAGGAGTATTGAGTGGATTTGGTCTTGTAGCTCGCAAGAAGAAAGAAGACTAAGCTTTCTGATTGATATGATTTGTTTGCAATAAACATATCTGTTTAAACCTGATGAATCATTTGATTCGTCAGGTTTTTTGGCTCTTTGTCAACTGTAGTGGGTTGAAGAAAAGCTAAGATCGAGAAAGGACACATTTCGTCCTTTCTTTTTTGATATTGAGAGCGATAAAAATCCGTTTTTTGAAGTTTTCAAAGTTCCGAAAAC